>LJCR01000063.1 GCA_001399705.1 Kouleothrix aurantiaca | reverse complement strand
CCTTACGGGTCGTGTGCGCTTTATACACCAGCGCCTTGCTGATGCGGTGATTCACGTCTTTCTGGAAGCGGTGTTCATGCCGCGCATTTTGGCGCAATCGCCAGCGCGCCCGGCGCGTGTTTTTGAGTTGCAAGCGACGGCGATGCTGATAGCGCCGTTCTCGAACGCGCTGGACTTCCGCGCCGCTATAGGTCTCACCATCCGAGTCAGCGGCAAGGTTTGTTATGCCCAAATCCACACCCAGGTAGCCAGTCGGCTCATCGGGCGTGGGCGCGGCCTTCGACTGGGTGACGCACAGATACCAGACATCCGCGCGGCGGATCAGTTCCGCGCCGCCGATCTTCCAGGTCATATCGTACAGATAGCGGCGCTGGAAGTCGCCCAGGACAAGCTGCCCGATCACGCGGCCTGTCAACGTGTTGAGCGATACCCGATCCAGACTGAGCAGGCGGTACGTGCGGGCATCATAGCGAATACTGCTATCGGCAGCGAAAGTCGGACAAGGCAGCGGTGTATGCGGTACGAAGGGCTTTCCAGTCTCGCTTGCCTGCTTTGCCTTTTCCGTATCGAGCTTTTTCAACTCAGCTTCTCGGCTGCGGATCGCGCGCACGGCTTCAGCCGCCTTGTCCCTGGCACAACAGGCCAGTTGCGCGCCCAGGCCGTAGGTCACACGCGACTCGCCATAGACGAGGTAGTGCAACTTGTTCTTGTTCGTCACACCCTGCTCCCACGCGACTGTCGCACAGTAGCTCGCCGCCGCGTTAAAGGCGACCTGAGTCTGACGCAAGGCCGCATCAGCCACCGTGTCAACGGCGAGTTTACAGCAAATGGTTCGTGTGGAGAGCGATATACTCATAGAGGAAGTGTACCACAATCCGAACGTGTGTGCAAGCGCCGCTTGATTCAAACGAACGTGGTCCCCATGCGGCGCTACTCGTTTCCTCCGCACGCGTTTAAGCGCGGCGGTTTCCAACTCGTGAGGTTTTATGATTGGCAGGTTGGGGGTTTTTGCATATCGCCCCAAAAAGGGGTATTGTACGAAATCAGGTAGGCTCGGGGCCGCTTGCATGCGGCCGTACACGCCCTTTTACCGCAGGCGGTCGGCTCACACAGCCGCTCGCGATGGTGTGCCACGATGTCTCACCATTCGTCTCAGAACGGCTTTCTTGCATCATCTCAGACGTTCTGAGCTTCCACGGCGCTGTTTGATGGGCGGAAATGATGCTCATTGGGTCAATGTATTGGCGAACACAGGAGCGATTTTAACCCTACTGCACCTTTTTGGGGCGATATGCAAAAACCCCCAGTTAGCATTTCTTGGATGTCAGGTTGCCAAACCCGATGTGGTGATAATTCCCAAGGCGCTGTTTGAGCGCCTGACTGACACCCTCGCGTTTGTAGCGTGATTTGGACAAAGTCACCGCCGAGCGCGCGGAGCACGCCACCATGCTTGTTATCGCCGAAATTCACCGAAAGCTACCCGGTGCCAAGGTTGTCAAAGGGATCCTCTTGGAAGCGGGGATGGTAAGCGACCTTGACCGACTCCGCACGAGTCAGGATCTCTGGCGTATCGAGCAGCCCGATAAACACGATCCGCGCAGCTGCCGACTGATACCAATGCACGACGGTGGCGATAATTCCTCATAGCACAGAGCAGGTTGGGCCGGCGCGCCCGGCGCGCCGGCCCAAGGAGGACGCACCGTGATTCAGGTAACACTATCCCGTAGCGACCTCGACCGCCTTGACCAGATCATCGCGCATGTTGCGGCTGCTGCTTGGCCAGATTGCGCCGACGCTCGTGGCGACCTCGACCGCCTTGACCAGATCATCGCCCAGTTTCAGGTCGACAGCAAAGAAGCGTCTGCCAGCGCCAACGCGATCCCCCGTTAATCAGGTTAACTTATCTTCCGGTCCTGGCACCAGATGTAGCCGCTCGTCGCCTACCGCACGACGAGCGGCACATAGATGGATCGAATCAGTGGGGAGATCAGCAACGATGAGCGGTTCGCGACGTTGTCATCCGCGAAGGCGTACAGTGTCGGTGTCCGAAGCACGTTGACCTGGAATGGACCAGTATAGGGCTGATACGTCGTGCCGTCCAGAGAATACCGTACCGCTTTGACCCCGCTTCCGCTGTCAGTCGCGGTCAGCGTGACGGTCATCGCGTTTAGTGGGCCACTTTGCGCCACGGTCAACATCGGCGGCTCGGTATCCGCGGCGGCAGGGCCGCTCACATTGACAGTTGGTACATTTGTCGTCTCAAATACGCCGTCCCCATTCGTATCGGCTTGCAGTGGTTGCACACCCTGGCCAGTGATGGCAATCATGGCTATGGAGCCGGCAGGCAGACTCAAGTCCTGGTAGCGGATCGCCTGGGTCGGCGTGATGCTCGTGCCAGCGGTCAACTCGATTTCTAGTGGCTCGCCGTTACTCTGGAGCGTCATGGTGATTGGCTCACTCATCGGCAAGACGAACAGATGGGCGTTGTCATTCAAGCCGTGGTAGGTTACATCAGGGATAGGGGTCGTAAGGGTGCCGCTTAGGGTGTTGGCAGTCTGCCCCACAGCGTTGCTCAACGTTACCGACAGCGGCCCTATTACCCGGAGGTAATATGCAACTTCCGTCGGTGGCAGCACCTCTGTGGTTGCTGCCATCAGTTGGATTCGGGCGGTTGGCGCACCTAAAGCCTGTAGAATACCGGCGAGGACATCTGGGTGTTTAACTAGCTCAGTATGTCCGACGGATGCGCTGTGCTGTAGTGTGTTTTCGTAAATTGGCACACGGGTTGCGCCTGGAGCATTGAGACCCAAATCCAGTAATGGAGGGAGGAAAGGGTCGCTCATCCGGGCGGCACTCCGCGCAGGTACCGTGCCATCGCCTCGCGTAAGCTTCACGATATTCATGGTCTGCTCAGGCGGCATGCACACCCATTTGTTGAGCACAACACAGCGGGTCTTTGACACCGCAGCCACCCGATCAACGGTATCTTCCCGTTGGCCGATACCATAGAAATGATAATAGGTCACGCCCCTGGTATCATTGCGCCAGTCATCCTGGCCGGGAGCACTATGGAAGGTCAGGTTATTGCTTCCCGGTTTGGCGGGGTAGTACCGATAATTGAGCAGCCAGAGGAAGTCGTCGGAACCATAATAGGTCGTTTGCCGTTTGTCGTCATTGATGTCCCAGCCCGCCTCACCAAACGGCTGCCCGCCTAAATCGAAGTACGCCCAGGATGGAAGCAGTTGGTGGGCGCCCGGAAAGTACCGAACCAGGCGCTTGAGTTCGTAATCCGGCATACCCGAAAATGCTTTTGTAGTCAGATCGAGATACTGCCCAGTCTCCAGCACTTGGATCGCTTTCGGCGCGCCCAGCCAGGGAGCGGCAATAGTGATGAGCTTATTGACGTTGCCAGGGTATTGGAGCATATAGCTGCGCGCAACCAATCCCCCCATGCTGTGGGTCACAATATCCACCTTGCTGCCAGGGTGGAACTGCCGGATACAGCCAATGTAGTCTGCGAGCTTACGCGCATTCTCGGTGTTGTCCAAACGCCAGTCGTAGGGGAAGACGAACAGTGTTGGTTTCGGTCCTGCCCAATTTTCTGCCGGACAGCCGGCGGTTGTGCGCCGATAAGGCTTCGTGTCCTCCGAGTATTCTAGATACCCACCATCGGTCGTGAGCATCGTGAGGAGCGGCTTATAGATGTCCACCAGCTTTACGCCGCCGACGACTACATCGCGGATCACATCGGTAGCCTCGATTTTGAGATTCTGGTGCTGAGCAAGATATGCAGGGTCAAGACTTAATTTGCCTTGATCGACCAGAGGACCACTAGGCCACACCTCAGCGCCAGGGGTGCCATTTTCGACGACGCGCAGCTTGCTGCCCATGATGCCGGGAACGAAGATCAAGGGCGTCACAGCAGTGGTGTCTACCGTCGCCGTGAAGTCCTGTCCCGTCACATCCGCTGATACCTGCACGATGAGTGAGATCGGCGAGAATGTATAGCCTTGTTTCGAAGGCGTGATGGTATAGGTACCGGCCGCGAGTCCGCTCAATGTGTAGAAACCATTGCTGTCGCTCACGGTCGTGTGCCCTGCTCCGTCAGTGATGGTGACGCCAGGAATTGGAAGGATATTGCTATCAGTAACACGTCCAGAGACTGTGTAGGTGGCTGTATTACCCGACCATACCACATCCACCGGCGTCCAACGATCGGTCGTCGTGCCATCGCCGAGCTGGCCACCTTCGTTCCAGCCCCAGCACTTGATTCCACCAGCGCTGGTCAGCACACAGGTATGCCCAAAGCCAGCTTCGCTCGCGATCACTCCACTGCTGAGGCCTACCACATCCACTGGTGTATGGCGATCGATCGTCGTGCCGTCGCCGAGATTGCCGCCGGAGTTCCCCCCCCAGCATTTGACCCCACCGCCGTTGGTCAGCGCACAGGTACGTGCATAGCCGGCTTCGTTTGCGATCACGCCACTACTCAGACCTATCACATTCACGGGCATGGTGCGATCGCTCGTGGTGCCATCGCCGAGCTGGCCTACAACGTTCCAACCCCAGCATTTGACCCCACCGCCACTGGTCAGTGCGCAGGTGTGGTCCTCGCTAGCTGTGATTGCCGTCATGCCACTACTCAGACCTGTCACATCCACTGGCGTGCTGCGATCGCTCGTGGTGCCATCGCCGAGCTGGCCATCGTAGTTAGCACCCCAGCATTTGACCCCACCGCCGCTGGTCAATGCACAGGTGTGATACTCGCTAGCTGTGATTGCCGTCACGCCACTGCTCATGCCTATCACATCCACTGGCGTGCTGCGATCGCTCGTGGTGCCATCACCAAGTTGGCCGTAGTTGTTAGCACCCCAGCATTTGACCCCACCGCCGCTGGTCAATGCACAGGTGTGCCAACCGCCAACTGCAATTGTGGTCACACCACTGCTCAGGCCGACCACATCCACCGGCGTGGTGCGATCAGTCGTGGTGCCATCACCAAGCTGCCAAACGCCATTACCGCCCCAACACTTGAGCCCACCGCTGCTGGTTAGCGCACAGGTATGCACATGGCCGGCGGCGATCTCGGTGACGTTGTTGCCCAACCCTACTACATCCACTGGGGTGTGACGATCGATCGTCGTGCCGTCGCCGAGCTGGCCGCCGTAGTTGTTAGCACCCCAGCATTTGACCCCACCGCCGTTGGTCAGCGCACAGGTATGGGCGAAACCGGCTGCAATCGCCGTGATTATTGGCGTACTGGACTGTGCAGAGGCAGTGCTGAACGGCGCGCTGCCTGAAGGTAGGCACACTGCGAAAAGCATGAGCACCAGCAGGAGCGCAAGCGTGCGGCGACAATAGGGTGCGCGCACGCGAGGTGATAAACGCGGAGCGAACATAGTTGTCTCCTGTGGAATCCAGGGTTACGATACTCATCAACCGGCGCCAGCATTGAACCGCCGTTCGCCCGCCGTTAGCGAATCGTCAGCGGTAGGAAAACCTGGCTGCGAACGCCAAACAGCCCAAACTCCGTCAGATGGCAGACCGCCACCGTGACATGATTCTGCGCCGGGTCCCGCACGTAGGTTGATGCCGGCGTACAGGAGGTCGCCGCGTCGACCCACCCGCTGCTGCTCTTGTAGTACAGCTTGAGAGTTCCCTCCACCAGTCCCTCGGCATCCGCGTTGGCGTAGGCCAGCGTGACGACAATGGGTTTCTGGAGGCCGAAGCTGCTGAGCTTTGCGCCGCCCTGATAGGCATCCAGCGTGAAGGCGCGCCCGGCGAACGTGAAGGCGGGCGGGGCGGTGTTCTCGGTACTGATTGGCGTGTAGACGAAGGTGGTTGGCTGCGTTGCCGCGCCGGCCGGAATGTTGATCGTTGCGCCGTTGCCCTGCGCATCGGTGGAAATCAGGGTACTGCCGATCGTCAGGCCGCCACTGGCTTGGGCGCCGCTCCGCACGGCCGTAAGGGGCAGCTGCCAGAGCTCATCACCGTTCGCACCCGCGCTCACGAGCAGCGTGTCGCCACGCTGTGATAGCTCCTCCCAAACCGCTACGTCTTGCACCAGCGTCGCGCCGGCACTCAGCGCATCGGCTTTCCAGAGTTGCGTGCTCGTGCCATTGTTGGCGCTGAAGAGCAGCGTGCCGTTCGCGTTCCAGACGAAGCTCACGTCCGCGTTCGCTGCCCCGGGGTTAATATCTCGCACCAGGGTCGTTCCGGGTGTGGTCCCGTCGCTCTTCCACAGTTCCCGGCCGTGCGTCCCATCATCCGCCACGAAGAACAGCGTGCCATTGACATTCCAGCCCTCCGGCGCTGAATCGGCCGTGCCGAGGTTAATGTCCCTGATCAGCGTGGTGCCGGCAGCGGTGCCATCGCTCTGCCACAATTCGAGGCCATGCGCGTTGTCGGTGGCACTGAAGAACAGCGTGTTCCCCATCGCTGTGAGAAACTTGCCATATGGATTTGCGATACCAGTGTCGATGATCTTGATCTGCGTCGTGCCGTTGCTCGTGCCATCGCTCTTCCAGAGTCCCAGGCTGCTCGCGGCCTCTGCGACCGCAAACAACGTCCCCTGCATGGTGTAGATGTCGTGGACCCTAGCGAAATCTTTAACGGTCGTTGCGCTGGCACTATCGATTCTCCAAAGGTCGGTGTTGGCTGCCAGGTACAGCGTGCTCCCGATCGGCACCATGGGGATGGTCAGGCTGGATCGGTCGGTGATCGTCAGGTTTGGTACTCGAACCGTTCCGGCTGTTGTGCCATCACTTTTCCATACCTCGCCGGTAATATCGACGTTCGGTAGCACCGGCTCCTGGCAGACCTGAAGGAACAGCAGGTTGCCAAGCGTCGTGAAGTTGGAGAGTGCGAAGGGGCAGATATCGAAAGACCCGAACCGCAGTGTCTTGAGCTGTACGGTTCCCGCTACCGTCCCGTCGCTCTTCCACAGCGACCAGTTGTTGTCGATCAGCGTTGAGAAGAACAGCGTCTCGCCCACCACGGTCATGTTGCCAATTACCGGGTCTTCGAGCGGGTTGGCCGGGTCGCCACTCGGATAGAGATCCTTCACCATAACGGTGCCGGCTGCCGTGCCGTCCGTCTTCCAGAGCTCACAGCCGTGGGTCGAGTCACAGCCTTGAAAAAACACCATACCCCCAAAGACGAGCGGTGCAGTGGCGGAGTTAATCTTCGGCAGGATCTGAGCCGTTCCATCAGGCGTACCGTCGCTCTTCCATAACTGGCCTATACCACTACCATTATCCGAGGTGCCGAATACAATACCGCCAGCGACGTCAACCGACCATCGAATTTCCTGGCCGATGCTTTTGACGAGTGTTGCGGGGCCGCTGGCGCCAACGGGTGCGGGGCCGACGAGCAAAGATAGTCCGCTCAGCAACGCGATGCCTGCTGAGAAGATGGAACTGCGGAGGGAGCGAGAAAGCATGGTATGTCATCTCCTGTTCAGATCATGAAATCAGGCATAGGTTCCTATGCGCCCGAATCCAGATCAATCGCTACTAGCTATATAAAGGGAGACAACCAGCCAACGTTATTGTGTATAATTGTGGGTGGTTGTGTGTCTTCGGTTGTAACAATGCCAGCGCAGGTTGTGCAATACTCTCTTTTTGAGCATCCCTCGATGCTATAGTGACACCGCCGTTGCGATGCGAGTACGAACGGCTGTGAGATGCTTTAGGAGTGTCACTCTCTCAAGGCCACGTAATTCCCACCTTCCTTGTTGAAAGCATTGACCCAATCTATGACGCCTTCTCCGAACCTCATCGCCTACTACCGCGACCGCTGCACGTCCCCACTGACTCAGGTGACTCTGGCCCAGGCCCTCGGAGTCCATGTGAACACAATCCAGCATTGGGAAAAGCGCGGCGCACCATCTCCTGCGGATCTGTTTCGTCTCACCAGACTCTTTGTCGAGCGGGGGGCTATCGGTGATCATGAGACCGCCGCGCGATTCTGGGAGATCAGCGGGCGCGAGCCATTCCCGGAACTGCCAGAGCTGCGGCGGCTTTTCGAGGATGGCGAAGCGCTGGCCGACTTAGAACGCCTTTCCGAGGATACACTGCCCTGTCATGCCCCGCTGCCACCGCGCTCGTGGATGCCGCTGCATCGCAACCCGCTGTTCGTCGGGCGAGTGGCCGAGTTGCAGACGCTGGCGGCGGCGCTCACGACTGGCGATGCGGCTGTCGTCACGGGGATGGGTGGTATCGGCAAAACCCAACTTGCCTGCGAGTTAGTCCACCGCTATGGGCAGTTCTTCCCCGGCGGCGTCTTCTGGCTGAGCTTCGCCGACCCGAACATCGTGCCAGCCGAAATTGCGGGCTGCGGCGGCCCCGGCTGCATGGAACTGTGCCCGAACTTCGGCAGCCTGCCGCTGGACGACCAGGTCCGACTGGTGCTGGCGGCCTGGCAAGACCCGATACCCCGGCTGCTGATATTCGACAACCGTGCAGACGAGGAATTGCTGGCGCGCTGGCGCCCGAC
>LJCR01000629.1 GCA_001399705.1 Kouleothrix aurantiaca | reverse complement strand
GCGGTGAGCAGGCCCGTGGCCGCCAGCGCCGTGGTGAGGGCCAGGGCCGCAAGCGTCAGCAGCGAGAAGTACACCCGCTCGCCAGCCGACCAGTAGCCGCGCGCCCAGGACAAGCCCGCGCCCACCAGCATCCCCAGCGCCAGCAGCCCGATGATCGGGGCGAGCGCCAGCACCGGCAGCGCGGCGCGTGGAAAGCCCAGGTAGAGCACCACGAGTCCATCCAGCCCATTCGAGAACAGCACCACTGCCAGTCCAACGATCAGCGCCAGCCCGAGCAGCGCCACCAGCACAGCCGCCAGGCTGGCAAGCCGCGCCGCGCCGGGGCGTGGGGCCGCGCGCCGCCCACTGATCACGCGCACCAGCCAGATGATCGGCCAGATCAGGAACAGCGACAGCAGCACCACCAGCGCGCCGCCCATCACGCCCGGCCACAGCATCTGCCGTAAATTCAGCCATTCCAGCACATTTGCGCCCGCGCCGGTGAGGATCGTATTTGCGCGGGTGGTGAAGGTCGGCGGCGCGAGCGTGGCGGTGCAGCTCGACTCCGGGGCGCGGCTCGGGTCATCCCAGAACGACTCGGCAATGCTGCGCGCGCAGTCGATCGAGTTGAGCGCGCCGTGCCCAGTGTTCGGGAAGGTGAAGCTATAGCTGTCTGGCAGCGATTTCGCTACCTCAGCGGCATATGCGGGCGGCGTGATTGGATCGAAGCGCCCTGAGAACAGCAATGTAGGGATCGTGCTGTCAACCGGCGCATCGACCGACGGGCCGAGGTCTTTCACACCCCAGCGGCTGCACACCTCCTGCGTGTAGGCCGCGTCGTCGCGCGCGTCCTTGGCGAAGATCGGGCGCAGATCGTCAACCTTGATGGCGTAGGGGTCGTAGTCGGCATCTTCTGCGCACAGCACCGAATAGTACATGCCCGTGCTGATCGTGTCGTCAAACAGAAATACTGGCATCAGCTTCGAGAAAAACGTGTAGTTTTCGTGCGCCACGGCGTCAATCGCGGCTGGCAGCAGCGGTACCAGCTCGGTGGCATAGATCATCTGGAACAGTGTGCCCTGCAGGGTGTCGCCGTCGAACACCGCACGATAGGTCTTGCCGGTATCCGGGTCGGTCAGCGGGATGCGGGCGGGCGTGGCGTTCAAACGCTCGATCTGCGCGTTAAGCGTCGCTTCCAGGTTCGGGTAGCTCGCGTTGCAGGTGGCATCGGCGGCACACGCAGCAAACAGCTCGCCAAAGGCGCGGTTGCCCGAGCGCGCGACATCGGGCACGAAGTTGGTGGTGGTCGGCACCACGGCGTCGAGCACAACGCTGCGCAGCGCCTGCGGGAAGTTGCGCATGACATGCTGGGCCAGCAGCGTGCCGTATGAGACGCCATACAGGTTGATCTGCCGGTAGCCAAGCGCCGCACGCAGGTCGTTCACGTCGGCAGCGTTTTCCAGGCTGTTGAACGCTGCCAGGTTCACGCCATCGCGCTGCAGGCGGTCGTGGCAGGCGGTCGTCGCTTCCAGGCTTACGCGCTGGTCTTCCTCGTGGCTCAGCCGCTGCTCCAGCGTGCGGTCGAGCAGTTCGCGATCTTCGGTGCATTTGAGTGCGGGCTTTGAGTAGAGTGTGCCGCGCTGGTCGAACAGCACAATGTCGTGGTTCGCGCGCAGGCTGGCGCCGCTGGTGAACAGAATTTGCGAGTATGTGTCGATGGTCGAGCCGCCGGGGCCGCCCTGCAGCATCACAATCGGCTCGGGCGCGGGGTTGGGGCTGGTGCTGCGGATGATCATCACCGCAAGCTGAATCGTCTTTCCGCCCGGGTCGCTGTGCAGCTCGGGCACGGTCAGGTAGCCGCAGCTGACATCGCGCCCTTCTTGCGCGCCATACTGCGAGACATTTACCATACATGGCGCGCTGGCAAACGCAGGGCCCTGGGCTGAAACCGGATGAGCCGCACCGCTGGCAAGCAGTACGAGCACGAGTAGCAAACGTCGCATGTGTTCCTCGTCGGTAAGCGGGCGGCGAGACGCTGCGCCCGCGCGGCATTATACTCTACGGCGCTTTCTGCCGCGATATTGGTTGATTTTTGCTGGTGCGCGTGCTAGAATCGATGGTGGGTGCCGCCCTCACGCGCCCGCTCGGCCCACCAACCATGCTCTCGCGACCCGGTCGGAAGAGCCCACGGAAAGAAGCCAATGTCTCAGCACACTGTACCCCCCACCCGCAAAGCCAAGCTTCCCGGGATTGATTCGGAAGCCACACCGGTTCTTGGCGTTGGCCTGGGCCTGACGGGCCTGCTGCTGGGTTTGCGCCCGCGCCTGGCCGCCTTGCCGCTGGCGCTCACCGCCCTGACGGCGCTGCTCTACCGCGACCCCGAGCGCCACACGCCGCCCGAGCAGCACACGCTGTTTGCCCCATCCGACGGCCAGGTGCTCAGCGTCGAGGTGCAGTACGAGCACCGTTTTCTGCACACCGACGCGGTGCGCATCGCCATCGCGGCGTCGCCGTTCGATGTGCCGGTGGTGCGCAGCCCGCTGCCCGGAGTGATCGCTTACCTTGAGCGTGTGCCAGGCGCATACCTGCCCGTGGCCGATCCGCGCGCAGTGGAGCAGAACGAGCGACAGTTCATCGGCATCAACAGTGTGTGCGGCCCGGTGCTGATCCAGATTACGAGCGCGCCGCTGGCGCGCCGCCTGCGCACGGACGTTGTTCAGGGTCAGAAGGTGCGCGCCGGCGAGCGCATCGGTGTGGCGCGATTTGGCGCGCGTGTCGATCTGCTGCTGCCCTATGATATTGCCGAGCAGCTGCCGGCAATTGGCAGCCAGGTCGGCGCAGGTATGACGCGCATCGGGCACGTCGTCGCGCAGTAGCGCGAGCACGCGGGCGCGGGGCGAACAGAGGGCCGCGGCCCTCTGTTCATTGTTTTACAGCCCAGAAATGTATAGCGCGCGAAGGCTTGAAACGCCAGAGTCGCTGACTTCTGAATTGTGAAAACTGACCCCTACTCAAGGCCGCGGTACTCGGCAACGGCGCGCCGGATCGCAGGCGAGCGCCGGCGCAGGCGCCCGAATGGGTAGCCCGCCAGTTTCGCCAGATCGCCAACCAGGCGTATAAGCGGGATGTACGCCGC
>LJCR01000628.1 GCA_001399705.1 Kouleothrix aurantiaca | reverse complement strand
CACGTATGGCCAATGGGCCTGACGAAGTAAGTATTGTCACCGATGTTTTCCGTAAAGCCACTACCGTGCAGATGGTAGGCGACAATTTAATTGAAATTAGCGCCAAATCAAATGACCCCGCGCTCGCTCAACAGATCGCCCAGGCCACTATCGAGGCATATACCCAATGGAAACTCAACGGTGATCAACAGGAAAGTGCTGTTGCACAATCTTTCTTCGCCGAAGTAATACCTCCATACCAAGCAGAACTGCAGAAAGCGCGCGATGAGTTAAAGAACTATTTGATTGCCCATCCGCAACCGCTGCGTGGCGAGCGCCCACCAGAAGAGCAGGTGCAAATTGCACAATTTCAGGCCGCTATCGATACAGCTTCAACCCGCCTAGAAAATGCACTTGAGAAAGAAGAAAGCGCACGATTATCCAAATCGCAAGCCGAAAGCAACGTTCGGCAAAACTATCTCGTCATTGATGCGCCTACCCTGCCAACAAAACCCGAACAAAGCGTGAAAGTAGTCGCACTCAACGCGTCGCTCTTCATTGTTATTGGGCTGATGCTCAGCATCATCAGTATTGTTGGCGGGGCGGTCATAGATCGCACGTTCCGCTTTCCAATGGATGTTCAAAACAATTTAACGCTACCAGTTCTCGCGCTCATTCCCGATGTACAATACCTACCTTCACCAGTGTTACCTAACCGTACGGAAGCACTACCGGCCTCTCCCGATAATACCCTCTCAACCGAGCGTTTCAGCCAGTTCACACAAAACCCGATTTCTAGTACGGATGGAGAAGCCAGCGTTAGCATCGTCTAGCATAATTCGCGAAAGTATGCATATGCATTGAGATCAATACTTCCACTCGTGTGTCGTAATACTCTTGAATTAGCACTATATTTTCATCTACATAGCTTACTCCTTAAACGAGGACATTTGTAACAATGCGCAACAATGCCAACATTATTATCAAGAATGCAAGTGTTTTATTAATCTCACAGCTTGCAACCTGGGTTCTAACCCTTGCATTGACAGTGGTTTTAGCTCGTTATTTAGGCGCAAAGCTAGTTGGCGAATATACGATTGTGTCGTCATTATGGACAATTATGGGTGTACTTATCAATTTCGGAATGGATACACTCCTAGTCAAAGAAATAGCTCGTACACCAGAGATAGCTCCTTCATTATTAGGCGCAACGCTAGGTGCGCGCACAATACTCTTTCTCGTAAGTTGTGGATTTATCGCTATATATGTCCAGGTAGCTGATTTTTCTTCGAGCACTATTATTTTAGTTATATTACTTGGCATTGCTCAATTTATTACCCAACTCTATCTTGCAATACAAGCATCCCTGCAAGGGCTCGAGCTAATGCAGTATGTATCAATTGCGAACGTATTAAGCCGCATTATCAATACTGGACTTGGAATAGTAGTCCTTAGTTTGGATTATGGCGTATATGGTATCGGCTTTGTTACCTGTATTGCGATGGGCGTTGGCCTCATTCTACAGTACACATTCTTACGGCAACGCCACTCAGTTCATATGATTTTTAATACAACTGAGTTATTTCGCATTTTTAAAGCAGGCCTTCCCTATCTCGCTTCTAGTCTGGGGTTGGTCGCATATGGCCAGGTAGATGTTCTTGTCATTTCTTCGCTGATTAATACAACTCAGGTTGGGTGGTATGGGTCTGCATCGCGCCTTTTTGGCACGATGATGTTCTTTCCAGTAATTCTTACCACAGCTATCTTTCCAAGTTTAACACGAGCTTACGCGCATACCCCAAATTCACTTCCACGAATTATACAAAAAAGTTTTAATTTAATGCTCATTTTAAGCACACCTATCGGAATGTGCCTACTGTTTATTGCAAAACCGTTAGTCATACTATTGTATGGTAACGACTTCTCGCAAAGCGGGCCAGTGTTAGCAATATTGGGACTTGTCTTAATTCCAACATATCAGAATATTCTGCTGGGTCAATTTCTTACATCAACCGACCGCCAGAATCGCTGGACTATTGTAATGTTAGTTGCTACTGCTGCAACAATTCCGCTTGATCTGATACTTGTTCCTTGGTGTCAAACTGCGTTTAACAATGGTGCAATAGCTGGCGCGTTGAGTTTCCTCATAACTGAAATTGGCATGGTCATCGTTGGAATTGCTTTCTTGCCGAGAGGTTCGTTAAACAAGAGCAATATTTTCGCGGCAGTACGTATCTTTGCTGCAGGTGGCTGTATGGCATATATAACATGGTTATTGAGCGATTTTCTCATAATCATTCCTATATTTGCTGGAACCATAGGCTATATTGGTGCAATCTTGATATTCAGGGCAATCCCGCACGAAGACGTCTTATTACTCACACAGTTTGCACTAAGATCCTTGAATCGGTTACGCCGGAATCATAACAAGTCTCTGACGGTAGAAGGAGCATAAATGATGGCGCGCCACCAAACATCGCAAGCTGTATTAGAGCATTTCGATCTTCCTATAACACTCTGCTCCAAAGATGGCACAATATCGCACACTTTTCCAAGCGAGGTTGTGAGTAGCATGCGTCATCTGGAGAACACATTAGTGTATCGTAATACTATACCCAAAACTATTGCAATGGTTTCCGCATTAAGCGGCGAGGGCGTAACATATTCATCGCTTGCCTTTGCTGGCACTCTTGCTAACGACATGCAAACCAATACATGTCTTGTAGAACTTAATTGGCACAGACCCGGCTTATGTAAAATCATTTCTCAGCCGGTAATTGCCAACCCAATTCAGAAACGCAGTGCAACGCAGAAAAAAAATCCCACCGTCACCAACCATGATTTTGGCCTTGGAATAGCTGGGGTTCTTACAAGCATCTGCCCTCTAGAGGATGCAATTATTTCTACATCAATGCCGAATCTTTCATTTATACCGGCCGGAAACTTGGACCCGTTACTACGACCATCGGTGTCACGTAGCGAGCTACTTCAACACACTTTAAGCCAGTTAGGGGAGCACTTCGAGCACATTATTATTGATATTCCTGCAGTTCATATGTCACGTGATGCTACAGCGCTCGCTGCCTTGAGTCAAGGGTGCTGCCTTGTTATTCGGCAAGGTGTAACACCTATCAAC
>LJCR01000626.1 GCA_001399705.1 Kouleothrix aurantiaca | reverse complement strand
CAATATGGGCTTTATCAACGATTTGGTGCTGAAAGTCATCTACTTTCAGGGCAATATCACCGCGCACCAGATCGCCGAAGCCACAAAGCTGCCCTTTCTGGGCGTGCTCGACAAGGTGCTGGAGTTTCTGAAGCTTGAAGAATATGTTGACATCATCGGCGCGCAGGGTGGCTTCAGCGAGCGCTCGTTTCAGTATGTGGTGGCAACCAAGGGCCGCCTGAAGGTCAACGAGGTGCTTGAGCGCTCGCAATACGCTGGCCCCGCCCCGGTGACGCTCGACGCCTATGTGGACATGGTGCGGCGGCAGGCGATGGGCGAGCTGGTGGTGAACGGCCAGAAGGTGCGCGAAGCGTTCAGCAATCTGGTGGTCAGCGAACGCATGCTCGACAAGATCGGGCCGGCGGCAAACTCGGCGCGCTCGCTGTTTCTGTATGGCCCGCCCGGCAACGGCAAAACCACGATTGCCGAGGGTATTGCGAACATGCTGGGCGGCAATATCATCATTCCCTATGCGATCGAGGTCGATGGGCAGGTGATCAAGCTCTACGACCCGCTGAACCACCGGATTGTGGCCGAGCCCGAACCCGCCCCGGCTATCGTCCCAGACCGACCGTTTGGCGGCACGACGCCGCAGCCATCTACGCCCGCCCAGCCCGACCGGCGCTGGCTGATTTGCAAGCGCCCGCAGGTGGTGGTTGGCGGTGAGCTGATTCTTGAGCAGCTTGAGCTGATTTTCGACCCGATTGCCAAGGTGTACGAAGCACCATACCAGCTCAAGTCGAACGGTGGCCTGTTCCTGATCGACGACTTTGGCCGCCAGAAGTGCCGCCCGCAAGACCTGCTGAACCGCTGGATTGTTCCGCTGGAAAAAAAGGTTGACTACCTTGCGCTGCAAACCGGCAAGAAGCTGGAAGTGCCGTTCGATGTGCTGATCGTCTTTTCAACCAATCTTTCGCCAAAGGATCTGGTCGACGATGCGTTTCTGCGGCGCATCCGCCACAAGATCGAGGTTGGCAACCCGTCGCCCGACGAGTTCCGCGAAATATTCAAAATTGTCTGCCGCGTCAAACAAATTCCCTACAGCGACGATGGCCTGCGCTACCTGATCCAGGAGCATTACCTGAAGGTGCGGCGCGACCTGCGCGCCTGCCACCCGCGCGACCTGATCGACCAGCTGATCGACATCGCGCGCTTCACCCGCACCCAGCCAACCATGTCGCGCGAGCTGCTGGCGGCGGCGTGCAAGTCGTACTTTGTGGAAGCGTAGGTGGCTGGCACCACATCCGCTCCCTCTCCTTTTTTTGGGAGAGGGCTGGGAATGAGGGCTACTATGGTGCGCCAGCGTTTGTTCAGTAGGAGCCGCGCGATAGCAACACACCGCCATGCCCAGCCAGGATGAAATCGAAACTCAGCTCAAATTACTTCGCACGCATCGTCGTACGCTTGCGTATGGCCTTGAGCAGCTTGCCCGCTTCGGCCCCTCATTCGTTCCTCCCTATGTTCGCAGCGACATTGATGATGCGCGCGCTGAGCTTGTGCAGATCAAACAAACGTTGCGCGCCTGGGGCCAACTTGTCGACGACGAGCCAAATGACGATGTGAGGGCGGGTGGCGCGGCGGGTGCGCAGGCGTTTCCTGCCGGTGGGCTGAGTCCCGAGCTTGGGCAAGCCGTCCTCCGTGCGCTCGAAACCCAGCGCCAGAATTCCGGCGATGGCAAGCTCTACCAGGCCCTGCAAGGCCTGAACTACAGCGCGCAAAAGTCGGCATTTGTGCTTTCGGTGAAGGCGCGCACGGTGGCCGCCTACCTGATCGACGGCCAGCGCAACCACGGCCAGCGCTGGCTGCTGAACCTCTTGCTCAAGCGCTACGAGCACGCGCTCCAGGCGATTTCGATCGACATGCGCCGGCTCGGGCGCGGCAAAAGCATTGCCGACCTGTGCCAGGAGATCGGGCGCAAAGCCGGCGTCGCGGCCAGCACTCCCGAACAACTTGCCCCGGTGCTGTGCCGCTGGTGGGAAACGCAGCACACCTTCCTGATTTTTCACTCCGTCGATCTGCTTGGCGAAGCTGGCCTGCGCGAGATTCTTGAGCACTTCTGGCGACCAATTGTTACGCACGCGGGCGACCCACAGCACCACAATGCGGCAAATAAACTGCTATTATTTCTTGTCGATAACCAGGGCGTTGCCGCCAAGTGGAACCTGCCCCTGGCGCAAAACCCGGCCAACGCAGGCGGGCCAGAGCGCTTGCCAACCATTGCGCGCTTTTCAGAAGACGAGCTGGATCGCTGGATGATGGCGTCGCTGCTCGACCTGCCCGACGATTTTTCCGAGCGCACCGACGTGCAAACGATCCTGGCAAATACGGACGACGGCATTCCCGAAAGCGTACTTGAAGAAATCTGCGTGATCTGCGATTACGATTGGAACGAGGGAGCGAGCCGATGGCTGAAGCACTGAACGCGCCGGAGTATCGCGAGCAGGCCGCCGACGCGCCCGCCAGCGCCGCGCCGCCCTACCTGCCCAGCCCCGCTCTGGTCGATGCCGTGAACCTGGCGATCTTCCTCCAGCGCCCGCTGCTGATCAAGGGCGAGCCGGGCAGCGGCAAAACCCGCCTGGCCCTGCAAACCGCCGACGAGCAGCGCGACGCGTTTGATGAGGTGGTGGTGGTGCCGCTGGCTGTTGCGCAAGCCGCCAGCCAGATCATGCCGGCAATCGCGCAGGCGCTTGGTCTTGCGCTCAGCGGTGCCGACGACCCGCTGGCGCAAGTGGCGGCACACCTGCATGGCAAGCACGCCCTGCTTGTGCTCGACAATCTTGAGCACCTGGCTGGCGCGGGCGGCGTGGTGGCCGCGCTGCTGGAGCGCGCCGCTGGCCTGACCGTGCTGGCAACGTCACGCGAACGCTTGCAGGCGCGCGGCGAGTGGGTGCTGAGTATTGGTGGCCTGGAGCGGCCAAACGTTGATGCGCCGGGTGTGCTGGAAGCCAGCGCCGCAGGAGCCTTGTTTGTGCAGAGCGCCCGGCGCGTGGCGGCCGAGTTCGCGCCCGGCCTGGCCGACCGGCAGGCAATTGCGCGCCTGTGCCGCCAGCTGGCGGGCCATCCGCTCGGCATCGAGC
>LJCR01000627.1 GCA_001399705.1 Kouleothrix aurantiaca | reverse complement strand
TTTAGCGATGTGCCGCTGGTGCTCGTCGGTATTGGCCGGCACCGCGAAATACACGCGGCGGTTAGCCGGGTCGTGGTACAGCATGGGAACCGAGGCCGGCCACTGCTGGCCGCAGGCCGGGCACACCGCAACGTTCAGCGTTTCATCGCGCAGCGACGCCGCCAGATCGGGGCGCTCAGCGGCGTCGACCAGCGTCCACACGCCCGCATCGACGGCGCGCTGGCAGTTCGGGCAGCGCAGGCGAATGATTTCCTGTGATGATACAGCCATATTCTCTCGCGACGCCGCGCCATTGGCTGCGGCGGCATGGCGGAAGCCAGCGGTCGCGCTTGCGACCGCCTTCACATTGTAGCGTATGGATCGGGTGAGTCAAGGGGGGTAAGCACGAAGCACTTCACCGCTGAAATGGGGGCGATAGCTATCCACAGATTACGCAGATTACACAGATGCGAGGTCAATAATCTGAATCATTGTGAGGTTTTTTCGCGAATAATGCGAAAAAACCTCACAGATGAATAGCGTAACGAAAGGCAGAGGGGGCAAGCTCGCCAGATGAAAGACTCCCCCATCTCCCATCCCCCACTCCCCATCCCCTATGCCGGCGTGGGCTGCTCGGACGGCTTGGGCGCGGCTTTGGCGGCCTGCTTCTGCTTTTCCTCCTCGACCAGCACGCGCCGCAGCACCTTGCCAACCATCGTCTTGGGCAGCTCGGTGCGGAACTCGATGTCGCGCGGCACCTTGTAGGGCGCGAGGTGCTGCTTGCAGAACTGCTTGATCTCGTCGGCGCTGGGCTGCTGGCCTTCTTTCGCCACCACATACGCCTTCACGGTGTCGTCGCCGCGCGTGGGGTGGCGAATGCCGACCACAACCGCTTCAAGCACCTGCGGGTGCATAAACAGCACTTCCTCGACATCGCGCGGCAGCACTTTAAAGCCGGAAGCGATGATCATGTCCTTCTTGCGATCGACAATATAGAAGGAGCCGTCGGAGTCGGTTTTGCAGATGTCGCCGGTGTGCAGCCAGCCGTCGGCGTCAACCGTTTCGCTGGTTTCGCCGGGCTGGTTCCAGTAGCCCGCCATCACCTGCGGGCCGCGCACGCACAGCTCGCCCTGCTGCTCGCCGCCAATCGGCAGCTCTTCGCCGTTATCGAGGTCGATGATCTTGGCCTCGGTGCTGGGCATCGGGATGCCGATCGAGCCGTTCTTGCGCGTGCCAAATACCGGGTTGCAGTGTGTCACCGGCGAGGCCTCGGTCATGCCAAAGCCCTCCACCAGCCGCCCGCCCGTGATCTGGCCGAACTTCTCCTGCACTTCCATCGGCAGCGGGGCCGAGCCGCTGATGCACGCTTTTACCGACTTCAGGTCGTAGTCGGCGACGCGCGGGTGGTTGACGATGCCGATATACATCGCCGGCACGCCCGGGAAGAGCGAGGCGCGCTCTTTCTGGATGACGTTCATCACATTGTCGATCGGGCGCGGGTTTGGCACAATAATAATTTCTGCGCCGATCAGGATCGCAAACAGCATGCTGACTGTCATGCCATAGACATGGAAGAACGGTATTGCCGCCATCATCTTTTCCGCGCCCGGCTGCGTGTTGGTGAGCCAGCTTGCCACCTGCGCGGTGTTCGCCACCAGGTTGCGGTGGGTGAGCATGGCGGCCTTGGGCAGGCCGGTGGTGCCGCCGGTGTACTGAAACAGCGCGGTGTCGTCGGGCGAGATGCTGACCTGCGGCAGATTTGGGCCATACTTAGCCATCAGGTCTTTGTAGAAGAACAGGTTTGGCCCGGCCGGCACATCCACCCAGGCCGGGTCCTTGCGCTGCTTGGCCTTTACCAGCATGCTCGACGGAAAGCCCAGCGTGTCGAAAATATGCGTCACGATCACGCGCTTCACCGGCGTTTCGGCCTGCACTTCTTTCAGGCGCGGCCAGAACAGGTTGAGGATGACGATCGTCTCGGCGCCCGAGTCTTCAAGCTGGTGCTTGAGCTCGCGGGCAGTGTAGGTGGGGTTGTTGTTCACCACCACCGCGCCCAGCTTCACGGTGGCAAAAAACGCGATCACGAACTGCGGCGAGTTGGGCAGCATCAGCGCCACCCGGTCGCCCTTGCGCACGCCCAGCTGGTACAGCGCGTTGGCAAAGCGGTCGACCTGCTCGTTGAGCTGGCGGTAGGTCATTTCGCCGCCGACGGTGTAGCGCCCGCCGAGCAGGTAGCTCAGCACAAAGTTTGTGGCGGTGTTGTAGGGGTACTTGCGCGCGCTTTCGGTCAGAAAGGTGTCGAGCGTAGCGGCGGGGACATCGACTGTGTGGGGCACGCGCGCTTCATAGCTCGAAAACCAGGGCTGCTGCATCTCATGCTCCTTCGCATATGGATCAAGGGCGGCCGCATGCATCGACATACCGGGCGCCCCTGCTCCAGCCCTCATACATTGTGGGAACGCTACACTTCTTCTTTGAGCCAGCCGCGCTCGCGGGCAATGAACTTGATAGTCGCGTCGTCGGGCGGGTAGAGGCCGGCCGCCTGGTAGGCGTAGGCGAGCAGGGCCGCGCCGCCAACCATGCCAAGGCCCAGCCCGATCAAAAATGTCATAATGCCGAGAATTTTACCCATTGCCTGTACTCCTCATATCGCGCGAAGCGTATGGATGCTGTTTGTGTGCAGGTATGATACCGCAGGGCAGCAACTACCGTCAACTCTATGACGCGACAGGAAGAAGGGGAAGAAAAAGTGCTGGGGCCGATGGGGTGTGGTTGCGGCATGCCCCGCCGAGGCCAGGGGTGGCTAGCCGCGCCCGTTCGGGCGCAGCGCGCTGGCAAGCGTGCCGCTCAGCACCACTGCCACGCTGGGTTGCTGGCTGCCCCCGCTGTCCTCAACCGTCACCATCACCTGCTCGTACTCAGCCACGGGGGCGGGTGCCTGCAGCGCCAGGGTGGCACTGCCATCCGCTGCCACGGCGAATGTTGCCGATGGCACCTGCTCGCCGGCACGCGCAAACCAGAACTGGTAGGTGGTGCCGGCCGCCGCTGGCGGCAAGCCCTGCACCACCAGCACCGCACGCTCGCTGCCCGGCTGCATATACATCGCCGCGCTGGCGCCGCGCTCGGGGCTGGTGAGG
>LJCR01000625.1 GCA_001399705.1 Kouleothrix aurantiaca | reverse complement strand
GGTTGTGACGGTGTAGAGGTGCTGGGCGGCCTGCAGCGGGATGCGGAAGCCGATCTTCTCGGGCAGCAGCGGCCCCCAGATGTTGGTGCACAGCAGCACCTGCTCGGCCTCGATGCGCCCCTGGTCGGTGACGACAGCGGCGATGCGGCCGTTCTGCACGTCCAGATCGGTCACGGTCGTGTGGCCGTGGAAAACGACGCCCATCGCCTCGGCGGCGCGCGTCAGGCGGGTGAGCAGGCGCACCGCCTTGGCGACCGCGTCGCGGGGAGTGTACAGCGCGCCGTGGATGATTTTCGGGTCGATCAGCGGGATCAGGCGCGTCGTTTCGGCGGGCGAGATCACCTCGGCGGGCAGGCCATAGGCGTGCGCCCAGCCTTTGCGGCGCTGCAGGTCGCGCAGGCGCTCGGGCGTGTAGGCCACTTCCAGGCCACCGGTGCCGAACAGCGCCGGCTCGGCCGGGTCGGTATTGAACTCGTCGTAGAAGGCGCGCGAGTATTTGGCGAACTCGGCCATCATTTTCGATGAGTTGGTGAGGAACATGCCGCCGGGCGCGTGCGAGCTGGAGCCATCGACTTCCAGAAGCTCGCCCTTCTCAAGCACCACGACGTCGCGCCAGCCCAGCTTGGCGAAATGATATGCCGCGCTGCAGCCGACAATGCCGGCCCCGATAATGACTAACCTGGCGTGCTGTTGCATGGAATCCTCGCATTCGCGTTCTGGTCGCCATCTGGCAGCGCGTCGCGCCGCCCTGCGTTATTCAATTCGCCGATTGGGAAAGTGGCATTGAGTATATATGAAGTGCCTTGCCGCCGCAACTTTATTTGTTGCGCATACTGCAACATTATGCATAGTGTGCACCAGAACCGCAGAAAAGAAAATCGGGAGTGGCCGAAACCGCTCCCGAAAGAAGAAAAGAAACGATCCACAGATGCCGCAGATTACACAGATTGCGCTTTCTTCAGATCACAATAATCTGCGCAATCTGTGGACGCTCGTTACGACATCGCCGTAAAGCGGAATACCGTGCTGCTGGTGTAGGTTTCGCCCGGCCGCAGGATGGTGCTGGGGAACTGCGGCTGGTTGGGCGAGTCGGGGAAGTGCTGGGTTTCCAGGCACAGGCCCGTGTTGCGCTCGTAGCGCTGGCCGCGCTTGCCCGCCAGCGTGCCGTCGAGGAAATTGCCCGAGTAGAACTGCACGCCCGGCTCGGTGGTCAGCACTTCCATCACGCGCCCGCTCGTTGGCTCGCTGACGCGCGCGGCCAGCACCAGCCCCGTCTCATCGCCGCGGTCGAGCACCCAGGTGTGGTCGTAGCCGCCGGCCGCGTGGAGCTGGCCGTCGTCGTTGCCGATGCGCGCGCCAACCGCTGTGGGCGTGCGGAAGTCCATGGGCGTGCCGGCGACCGGCTGCAATTCGCCGGTGGGAATCAGGTCGGCGTTAACGGGTATGAAGCGTGTGGCGGGCAATTCAACCATGTGGCCGAGAATGTCGCCGCCGCCGGCCAGGTTGAAGTAGCTGTGGTTGGTCAGGTTCACCACCGTGTCCTGATCGGCGGTCGCGCTGTAGTCGAGGCGCAAGGTGTTATCCGCGCCGAGCGTGTAGGTGACGGTAGCTGACAGCGTGCCGGGAAAGCCCTGGTCGCCGTCGGGGCTGGTGTAATGGAGCGTCAGGCTGGGGTCATCGCCATCCGCGCCCGGCTCGGCGCGCCACACCACCCGGTCGAAACCGAGCGGGCCGCCATGCAGGTTGTTGCTGCCGTTGTTCTGCGCCAGCGTGTACGGTTGGCCGTTCAGCGAGAATTTGCCTTGCGCGATGCGGTTGCCGTAGCGGCCGATCACCGCGCCGAAGTAGGGGTGCGCGCCGTTGTAAGGCGCAAAATCGTCAAAGCCCAGCACCACATCGCCAGCCTGGCCGGCGCGGTCGGGCACGCGCAGCGCCACCAGCGACGCGCCAAAGGTCATAATAGCAGCAGACATGCCGTTCGCGTTTTGCAGCGTGTACAGCTCGATTGGCGTGCCGTCGGCTGTGCCGAACGTTTGTTGGGTCAGGCTCATGCGGTCACCTTGTTCGGTTGACGAAGGACGAAAGACGAAGGACGAAGGATTCGACGGCCGACGACGGACAACAGACGACGCAGGAGCAATGGGTGGTCGGTGGTCGGCGGTCGGTCGTCAGGGTTCACTCAGCCCTGCACGGCGGCGACGTACTCGCGCGCGGCGGCGGTGATTTGATCAAACGCACCGGCCGCCACCACCGGCTTGGCGATCAGGTTGCCGCCAATGCCGAGCGCCACCGCGCCAGCCGCCAGGAAGTCGCGCGCGTTGGCGGTGCTGACGCCGCCGGTCGGTACGATCTTCAGGAAGGGCAGCGGGGCCAGCACGTCTTTCAGGTAGTTCGGGCCGCCCTGGCGCGCCGGGAAGAGCTTCACCAGCGCCGCGCCGGCCTCGTGGGCTTCGAGCAGCTCGGTGGGCGTGAAGCCGCCCGAAAGCGCCAGGATGTTGCGGTTCACACAGGCGGCGATCACCGGCTTGCGCAGCGCGGGCGTGACCACAAACTGCGCGCCCGCGTCGATTGCGGCGGCGGCTTCTTCTTGTTGCAGCACTGTGCCCACGCCCACACATGCCGCGTCGCCAAGCGCGCCGCGCACCGCGCTGATCGCCTCGATTGCGCCGCGCCCGGTGAGCGTGAACTCAAGCACGTTGATGCCACCCGCCACCAGCGCCTGCGCCACGTCGATCGCGCGGTCGTAGGTATCCAGCCGCACAATCGCGACGATCTTCGATTCGAGAATCTGGTCGATTGGGTTCATTGGATTTCCCTTTGTTAGTTATTGGGGCGAACACAAGGTTCGCCCGTACGCCGTCCAGGCAGGTTGGGCCGGGGCGAACACAAGGTTCGCCCGTACGCCGTCCAGGCAGGTTGGGCCGGGGCGAACATAAGGTTCGCCCGTACGCCGTCCAGGCAGGTTTGGTAGGGGCGAGCCTTGTGCTCGCCCGTACGCCGTCCAGGCAGGTTGGGCCAGGGCGAACACAAGGTTCGCCCGTACGCCATTCAGGCAGGTTGGGTAGGGGCGAGCCTTGTGCTCGCCCGTACGCCGTCCAGGCAGGTTGGGCCGGGGCG
>LJCR01000624.1 GCA_001399705.1 Kouleothrix aurantiaca | reverse complement strand
CGATGTCCATCTGGTAGAGCAAGCGTAGCGGGCGCTCAATTGGCACTCGGTTGTAGCCGAAGTCAGCATTGTCAAAGATTTTTGAGAATTCATTCTCTTCAAACTTGCCATACAAGCGAACTATATCGCCTATTTGATCGGGTTCGCCGTCTTCGGTGCCCC
The DNA here is from genome assembly GCA_001399705.1 of Kouleothrix aurantiaca. Lineage (GTDB taxonomy): Bacteria > Chloroflexota > Chloroflexia > Chloroflexales > Roseiflexaceae > Kouleothrix > Kouleothrix aurantiaca. The sequence goes on along the minus strand of LJCR01000624.1, from coordinate 2,961 downwards.
CGATCTTACGACGCTTGTCGCCCAGACTGCGACGCATTGGAATATAAAATTTCTCGCTTCGCGCATCGATCAGCTGGATCTTACCTTGACGCTGCGGCTCTTTGCGGTTGGTGACGATCCAGATATAGGTACCAATGCCAGTGTTATAAAACATCTGCTCGGGCAGCGCGACAATCGCTTCGAGCATATCGGTTTCTTCGATCAGCCACTTGCGCACGTCGCTTTCGCCGCTACCCGCGCCGCCAGTGAACAGTGGCGAGCCGTTGAACACAATCGCCAACCGCGAGCCAAACTGTTTCTGGATCGGCTCGTATGGCATAAACTTGCTGATCATATGCTGCAAGAACAGCAACGCACCATCGTTCACGCGCGGCAAGCCCGCGCCGAAGCGCCCGTTCTTGCCTTCTTTCTCGTGCTCGCGCTTGATCGCGCTCTGCTGGCGCTTCCAATCCACGCCAAAGGGCGGATTGGCAAGGAAATAGTCGAACTGCCCATCGGTGAGATCATCGCCTGGCTTGTACTGGTCGTCGATCAGCGAATCGCCATAGCGAATTGCGCTGTTCTCATTACCCTTCATCAATAAGTCTGAGTAGGCGATCGCATACGAGCGCGGGTTGAAATCCTGCCCGAACACCCACAGCTTGTTATCCAGATGCATCTCGCGTAAGTAGTTCTGCGCCTCGGAAAGCATGCCGCCAGTGCCGCATGTCGGGTCGAGCAGCTTGAACACCTTGCCAGCCGTTGTCAGTACTTCGTCGTCGGGAGCGAATAATATATCGACCATGAGCCGAATCACCTCACGCGGCGTGAAGTGATCGCCCGCCGTCTCGTTCGCGGCCTCATTGAAACGGCGAATCAAATCTTCGAATACCAGACCCATCTGGATGTTATCGACGCGGTCGGGGTGCAGATCGACATCACCAAACTTCGAGATCACTAAATAGAGGATGTTTGCGTCGGCCATGCGTTCGATCTCGGTAGTGAATTCGAAGCGCTCGAAGATCTGGTTGACATTGCCCGAAAAATCCTTGATATACGATTGCACATGCTGGCTGATATGCTCGGGGTCGGCTTTCAATCGCTGAAAATCAAGCTCGGAATGATTATGAAAGCGCTGGCCCGCGATCTTATTCAGCCGCGCATCAAGCGCATTGCCCGACGCTTTGCCTTCCAGCCGTTTATATTCGGTCAGCACCTGCGGCTTGGTCGCCGCAAGCACACAGTCGAAGCGGCGCAGCACCGTTAACGGCAACATCACGCGCTCGTACTGTGGCGGGCGGTAGGGGCCGCGCAGCAAATCAGCGATCTGCCAGATGAAGTTGGAAAGCTGGTGATGATCAGTCATAGCTATGAACTTTGATAAACGGAAGACCGCGCAATTGTACCATACACCGCCCGCTCAGGAGAATATACTGAGCCACGGTGCTCTGCCGAATTCTTGCAGCGCAACACGACACCAAGCACATGCAATCGTTTTATATGCATGACGATTGTTCCAAGAGACAATGTCGGTTTTATCTTGTCGTAAAGCTTGCTGCTCCCCATCTGTATCGCATCGCCACCCCATCGTGTTAGGCGTCGTGCAATCCTACCGATCATAGTACGAAGCAAATTCGTATTCTTTCTCATGTTCCGTTAGGCGCGCATGCTTGCTATAGTGGGCGCGTTGCCGGCATTGGCCGGCACATACAACCCACAATTCGTATGAAGGGACGACTTCAATGCCCACAAATCGAAATCGACGCATGCCCGCCGACAACGTCCAAGCCAACCGCAACGCGCTGATTGGTTTGCAGTCGTTGCCCGACTACATGCCCGCCAATCGCGCCTACACCGTCGAGCGCCTGCTCGAAATAGCACAAGAGGTCGAGCGCCTGCGCGAAGAAGAGGTGCGCAGTATGGCCCCGACTCGCACGCAGTTCAGCTGCTGGGGCTCAAGCGCAAATCCGAACGCAAGCGAACGGTGCGCAAACCTGCTGCTTCCCCGGCCGAATAGATCGCGAAGCATAACACCCCATAAACAAAGCCAGCGAGCGGCACCGCACTAACTCACCTGCTGCTATGTCGCTCGCTGTTCTTCTTGGTGCCCATACGCTCACCCACAATTTCTGCACGCCCGGCACTCATGCAGCACCGTGCTGGCGCGAAATTGTTCCCGTATTGTTATTCGCCGCTCCGTATCTTCTTGCTATACTCCATCGCAATGTTTGGCGAACCACCGTCGCGAAGGAGGATGACGTGGGTATCGATTCGCGGCGCTTGCTGCTTGCGCTTGTTTTTTCTGCGATTGCAACACTTTCGGCCACACCAGCCTGGGCCGCCGGCCCGCCGCCCCCACCACACAGCACTCCCTCATCGCTGCGCTTCCGCCACCTCAACAACGACAACGGCCTGCCAGGCAACAGCGTCGGCCCAATCGTGCAGGATCAGCACGGCTTTATGTGGTTTGGCACCAACGATGGCCTGGTGCGCTACGATGGCTACACCGCCACGCCCTACCGCAACGCCCCCGACGACCCAGGCAGCCTGAACAGCAACAATATCACGGCGCTGCTGGAAGACGCCAGCGGCACACTCTGGGTTGGCACACGCCGCGGCCTCGATCGCTTCGACACCACCACCGAAACCATTACGCACATCCCCGGCGGCGAACATGGCATCGCCGGTGTTGCTGCGCTTGCGGGCGGCCAGAACGGCACCGTCTGGGTTGCGACCAGCCGCCAGCTCTTTGCAATCAGCATGGCAACAAACGATGTTGCGCGCTATACAGTGCCGCCGTGTGGCGCGCTCCGCACCGCCAGCATGCTCGTTGGCGCGTCGGGCAGCGTGTGGCTGGCAAGCGGCGGCCTGCTCGGGTTTGATCCGCGCAGCAAACAGGCGCGCTGCTTTCGCCCCGATACGCCCACGCCCAGCCCAGCGCCGCCAGCACCAGGCGCCCAAGCTCCGTCATCCGAATTCACC
>LJCR01000622.1 GCA_001399705.1 Kouleothrix aurantiaca | reverse complement strand
GCGCCGGCAGGCGAGCACCAGCGGGCTGCCGCCAGCGTTGCGCCAATCGCTCGCGGCGGGCTGCCGCGCCAACAAAAGAACGATAGCGTGGCCCCGCCACACTATCGCCCCTGAAACCCTGGCGAACTGCGAATCAGCCGCCCTGTACTGCACGCGCCTGTTTCACAGTGCAATAAGCATGCTGGCCATCTGGGCGGCGCTCTGCGCGTCGGGCGCGTAGCCGTCGGCGCCCACCTGCCGCCAAAGATCGGGCGCAATGCGGAACGGGTGGCCGCCAACCAGAATTGCGATGCCCTGCCGGCTAAAGTGCTCGCGCACGGCCGCAATAGTTTCTATCACCTCGCGAATATGCGATGATATGGTTGCCGAAATGCACAGCAGATCGGCATGGTTCTGATGCGCCATCTGCGCAATGCTTTCCGGCGGCGTGTTCGCGCCCAGGTACAGGGTATCCCAGCCATCGATCTCAAGAAAATCGGCGACCATGCGCGCGCCAAGGTCGTGCAATTCGCCGCCGACGCAGGCCACAACCGCAGTGCGGCCATTGCGGGGCGTGGTGAAAATCGCCTGGTACATATGCCCGATCAGAGTCTGCGTCACCGCTGTGCAAAAATGCTCTTGCGGAATGCTCACCTGGTTCAGGTGCCACAGGCGGCCGATTTCGAACTGGCAGGGCTGAAATACGTCCATATACAGGGCTTTGATATCAACTCCTGCCTGAACAGCCTCGTGAATGACCTGGCTTGCGCTGCGGCGATCCTGGCTGAGCAGCGCGGCAAGGTAGCGCTGCGCCAGCTCGGCGTGCGGCTGGCCGGGCTGAATAAACGAGGGCGTGCGTGGCGGCTCGCGATCAAGTGTTTTCAGGCTGTGATCGATGAATGTACTCGCGATCTGTGAAATTTCTGGCGCAAGTCGCTCGTTCAGCACATCGCGAAGGCATTCCAGGCCAAACACGAGCTCGCTGAGCCTGACGTTATTCGCAATACAGAGAGTGCGCGCCCAGTTCACATAGTCGTCGAACAAGGCGGGCTGCTCGGTCATGATCGCAGCGCTCAGGTAGTCCAGATGCTGCTCGGCATCTTCGGCGTATCGGTTGCGGTTCTGCTCGCTCAGATCGGAATTGAGCGCGATCTGAAGCGTGACGCTGGCCTGGGCGAGCGCCGCGCGATGGCTGTGGAGTATTTCGGCGCCGATGTGCGTGTTTTCAAGACCAACAGTCATTGTTCTTCTCCTTGTTCGCGTTGCAGGGCAACAAAGCTCCAGGGCTACGGCAGGCCAGCTGCATGGGCGACGGCCTTTGCGCTCATCGTAGCATGCCGAACGCACCGAAATCATACAAAGCCGGAGCTTATTACGATTTACCCTCATAGACGCTGCTTCTGCCGTTTGCCTTCCCCTGTAACTGTGATAAGCGAACAATTGGCGCAAAATACCCTGCATATGTGGGGGTTCGGGGGCGGCTTCGCCGGCCCCGAATTTTCTTCTTCTGGTGTTGCGCCCAGCAATGCCGGGGCGCAGCACCAGAAAACAAAAGCGATTCAAGCGGAGCCGGTACGAATACCCCCTGCTCCCCTGCACTATGCGCGGTGGGAGTACGCTGCAAGCTATAGCCGAGCGCAAACGGTTGAGCCACAGAGCGCACCGCGATCACTGAGAGTGTTAGGCAGAAACTCGCAGTCCTCAGTCGCGGCGGGGAAGGTACAGCGCTGGACGCACGGCGGCGAATTCCCGCCGCATTTTGGGCACACGGAGTTTCAATAACGCGGCTAATCCTGTGGCGCGTAGCCCAGCACCTCGCGGGCGTGCTGGATGTCGACCAGGTTGGGATGGTTGTTGGAGTGGCCGAAGAAGATGTCGAAGCGCAGGCTGGCCGGCGCGTTGATGCAGCGCTCGACGATCTGGACAATATCGCGCTGGCTGCACCAGATCGGGCCAGCCTGCGCGTTGGCGGGCCGGTCGTCGGCTGTGACCCAGCCAATACGCAGGCACAGGCACGACATGCCGTGGGTGAAGGCGTACATGTGGGCCAGCGCCTCGCCAAACACCTTGCTGCACGCGTAGTAGTTCAGCGGGCGGGTTGGTTGCGTGTGCTGGATTGGGGTGAACTGCCCATCCAGCAGCGAGCGGTACGGCTCGTCGGTGCGGTAGCCAAACACGACCTGGTTGGTGCTGGCGAAGACCACGCGCCGCACGCCGGCCAGGCGGCACGCCTCGAACAGGTGCTGGTTGCCGATGATATTGCTGTTCAGCACGCTTTCCCAGCCGGCGCGTCCATCGGGGTCGGCGGCCATGTGCACCACGGTGTCCATCCCCGCGACGGCGCGCTGCACCGCCGCGAAGTCGGTCAGGTCGGCGTAGTGCAGCCGCTCGTCGGGGATCACATGTAATTCCAGCGGCTCGACACGCGCCGAGGCTTCGTTGCGGCGCACCATGCCGTAGGCAGTGTAGCGATCTGGCTGCGCGGCAAGGTGGGCATAGACCAGATTGCCGATCAGGCCGTATGCGCCGGTGATCAGGACTGTGCGCGGGGCGGGTGGTAATTGCACGGCGACTCTCGTGATAGCAGGATGGCGACCGACGCGGAATTTGCGATTGACGATTTGCGATTTACGGCGAGCGAAGGCCGAAAATTCACCACTGAGACACAGAGACACGGAGGTTTTGGAGTAACAGGTTTACAGGTTGCGAGTTTGAAGGTTGCAAATTGTGCTCATCTCTTCACCTCTTCACCCCGTCATCTTGTCACCCTTTCACCCCTTCATCTCCTACTCCGGCCCGAAGGGGTAGTACTCCACGTCGTCCTTGATCGCGTCGAGCAGGGTGGAGATTTCGCGCCGGTCGTCGGCATCGAGGGCGTCTACGCCGGCGGGGGCGCGCTGCAATGTGTTGGAAAAGACGCCACGCCGCTTGAGGATGTAGCGCATAAACGGCTGGTTTTCGCGGATGATCAGCGGCAAGAGGCGATTGTGCAGGTCGCGCGCGCGCGCCTCGTCGCCCTGCCACCACAGCTCCATCACCTTCGCCAGCAGGTCTGCAATTTCGCAGGCGGGCATGCAGCCATTCGCGCCGCGCCGCAGCTCGTCGGGCAGCACGCGCCCGCCAAAGCCGCCAAAGATCGCCTTGACG
>LJCR01000623.1 GCA_001399705.1 Kouleothrix aurantiaca | reverse complement strand
GCGCAGCATTGGGGCGGAAAACCTGACAAAACCTGACATCCAGGCCGCGATTGCCGCCCGCCTGAGCGAGCTGAAGATGGGCGCGGACGAAGTGCTGAGCCGTCTGACCGAGCACGCGCGCGGCTCACTCGCGCCGTTTCTGCGCATCTCGGGTGACGGCGAGCTGACCGGCTTCGACTTCAGCGGCGACGACAAGCCGCTGCACCTGCTGAAAAAGGCCAGCGTGACCCGGCGCACGTTCAAAGACATCGACGAGACCACCGTGACGCTGGAGCTGTACGACGGCCAGGCCGCGCTGACGCTCCTGGGCAAGCATCACAAGCTCTTTACCGACAATATTGCGCACAGCGGCCAGCTGGCCGTGAAGACGTATCAGACCGTGAGTCCTGATGATTGGGATGACGCCGACACCTCTGACGGGCCGGCCCGCTAGGCTGGCCCCGTTCGCACCGCTGCCCTGGCAGGTGGCCCCCTGGCGGGATCGCGCGCCGATTGTGCTGCTGACCGGCGCGGCCGGCGGCGGCAAGTCGCGGCTGGCGGCGGAGAAGGTGCACGCCTACTGCCTGAAGTACGGGAATGCGACCGCGCTAGTCGCACGTAAAATCCAGCTCAGCATGTCGGGTGGGACCATCCTATTCTTCCGGCGCAAGATCATCGGGGCGGACCCGCGCGTGCGCTGGATTGACTCGCCAAAGTTTCGGTTTGAGTACGACAACGGATCGATTTTGCAATTCATCGGCCTGTCGGATGAGAACGCGCGCGAGAATTTGAAGTCGATCGGCCAGGACGGCGCGGTCGATATTGCGCTGATGGAAGAGGGCAGCCAATTCGAGGAGGCTGATCTGCACGCGATGATCGCCCGTATGCGCGGCAAGGCGGCCCCGTGGCGGCAGATCCTGATACCGACCAATCCCGATGCGCCGACGCACTGGATCAAGCGCCGTCTGATCGACGGCGGCGAGGCATCCGTACACTTCAGCACGGCCGCCGACAACTTCCACAACCCGGCCGACTACCAGCAGTGGCTCAGCACGCTCTCGGGCGTGGACTATCAGCGGCTGGTAGAGGGCAAGTGGGTGCAGGCAAGCGGATTGGTGTATGATACCTGGAGCGACGGCCCGCCTGACGGCAATGTGACGGAGGCGGCCGACTACCTCCCCGGCGCGGGGGCGCTGATCTGGGGCGTGGACGACGGCTACAGCGGGCAGCTCGACCAGAAGACCGGGCTGTACACCGCGCAATCACACCCGCGTGTGATTGGGCTGTATCAGCTGCGCGGCGACGGGACGCTCTGCCGCTTCGCCGAGTCCTACGCCGTCGGCATGCTGAGCGAGGACCATATCGCGGCCGTGCAGGCGCTGCCCTACCCCGCGCCCGAGTATGCCGTCGTCGACAAGAGTGCGGCGGAGCTGAAGGGACGGCTACACCAGGCGGATATCTACACGCGGAACAGCCCGAGCGACGTGGCTGAGAGTATCAAAGAGATGCGCCGCGCGCTGGCCAAGGACGCCAACGGCCGCCGGCGGTTGCTCGTGCATCCGCGCTGCCGCTTGTTCCGCGCGGAAATGGCGAGCTACCGCTACGATCTGACCGGCAAGCCAATCAAAGAGCACGACCATGGGCCAGATGAATGTCGCTATATAGTATGGGCACACCGCTATGACTGACCTTGCGCCTTCTGCCATTCAGGGCGATACGCTGCCCAGCCCCGCCGGCGGCATGCCGCTGCACTTCGTCTTTCCGCAGCTGCTCAGCAGCGTGGGCGCGGCCGGCCTGCCGCGCTACTGGACGCCTGCGCGCGATTGGGTGCTCGCGGCCACGGTGAAGCAGGAGGCGATGTGGGGCAGCGCGATTGCGCGCACCGCCACGAAGTTCGCCGCCCACGGCTACACCGTCTCTGACTCGGACGACAGTACGCGGCGGGTGGCCGCCGGCCAGGCGCTGCTGAAGCGCGCGAACGGCGGCGAGGGCTGGGTGATCTTCGCGCAGAAGCTCCTGCAGGACCTGCTGACCACGGACAACGGCGTGTTCATCCGCATCCGCCGCGCGAACGACCGCACCGAGCGCGTGCGCGCGAAAGCCGCCGGCGACAACGAGTCGTTTGTGGAGGTCACCAGCAGCAGCCCCGGCGGGAAGATCACCGGCCTGTACCATCTCGACAGTCTGCGCTGCGACCGCACCGGCAACCTGGCCTACCCGGTGCGCTACCGGCCCGTGAACGGCGCGGTGCAGCTGCTGCGCTGGGACCAGGTGCTGATGTACGCCGACCAGCCGAGCCCGCGCGCCGAGCTGTTTGGCGTGGGGCGCTGCGCCGCGAGCCGTGCGTACCCCACGATTGCCAAGCTGGCCGCGATGGAGCAGATGGTGTACGAGTTTCTGACCGGCGGCGGGGCGAACAAGCTGGCCTTTCTGCGCGGCCTGAATGATAGGACGCTGCAAGACATTATCAAGGCGGGCCAGGCCGATGCGCAGATGAAGGGCTTTCTCTACTACATGGGCACCATCCTGGCCGCAGTGCCCTCGGATACCGATCTGACCCTGACCGAAGTGCGGCTGAAAGAGCTGGCCGACGGCTTCTCGCCCAAAGACGAGCGCGACAATGCCTACCTGATCTACGCCAACGCGATCGGCGTGCCCGTGCAGGATATTCAGCCGCTCTCGGGGCAGGGGCTGGGCACAGGCACGCAGACGGTTATCCTGGAAGAGGCCGCGCAAGGCATTGGGCTGGCCGCGTTTCTCAAGTGGTGGGAGCAGACCGTCAGCGACCGTGTGCTGCCCGCGACGACGGAGCTGCAGTTCATCGACGACCACGATGTGCGCGACCAGAAGGCGCGGGCGGAGGTTGGCAAGATCCGCGCAGAGACGCGCGCCGCCCAGATGGCGAGCGGCGAGATCAGCCCGGCCATGGCGCGCCAGCTGGCGGTCGATGCCGACGATCTGCCGCGCGAGTTCCTGGCCACCGACGCCACGCCGGGCGGGCAGCTCAGCGACGACGAAAAGCCGCTGGGCGAACAGGCCAGTCAGAACGCCGCCGCGCAGCTGCTGCTGGCCAGTGAGCCGACGCAGCCGCCCGCGCAGCAGCCGACCGTGGGGATGAAGGACGCGGCGGGGCATACGGGCGTGATG
>LJCR01000621.1 GCA_001399705.1 Kouleothrix aurantiaca | reverse complement strand
TCACATCATCATCGACGAGGCGCACAACCTCGAAGATGTGGCGACCGACCAGTTTGGCTTTTCCGTCAACCAGACGCAGCTGCTCGATTTCCTCGACAGCCTGTTTGAAACCGGCGGCGCGCAAACCAGCGCCGGCCTGTTTGCCGAGCTGCCGCGCCACTTCCAGCACAGCGCCACCGGCCCGGGCGACCTCGAAAAGACCAACGCCATCGCCCAGGCCGCCGGCCCGGCCGTCACGCGCGCGCGCCAGAGCGTGTACGATTGTTTCAACCTGCTCACCGCATTTATGGCCCAGTCGCCCGATTCCTCCGCCTACGACGCGCGCCTGCGCATCACCGACGGCGTGCGCAAAAGCGAAAGCTGGGGCGTGGTCGAGCGCGCGTGGGACAACCTGTCCGTCCAGCTCACCGCCATCGGCGACGCGCTCGGCAAGCTCGACACGCTGCTGGGCGAGCTGAAAGACGCCGAGCTGCTCGACTACGACATGCTGCTGCTGCGCGTGCAGTCGCTGCGCCGCTACGCCACCGAAGTGCGCATCAACATCGGCTACGTGATCAACGGCGGCGACGAGCAGAAAATCACCTGGCTCATCTACGAGCGCGCGCGCGACAGCCTGGCCCTGCATGCCGCGCCGCTCTCGGTGGCCGAGCTGCTGGAAGCCAACCTGTTCTCGCAAAAAGCCACGGTCGCGCTGGCCTCGGCAACCATGGCCGTCGGCGGCGATTTCACCTACATCAAAGGGCGCATCGGCCTGAGCGAGCCCGAAGAACTGCAGCTCGAATCGCCCTTCGACTACCAGAAGCAGGCGCTGGTCTACATCCCAAACGACATCCCCGAGCCAAACCAGCGCGGCTACCAGCAGGCGCTCGAAGAAACGCTGATCGGCCTGTGCACCGCCACCACCGGCGGGCGGGCGCTGGTGCTGTTCACGGCCAATAGCGCCCTGCGGATGACCTACAAGGCCATTCAGGAGCCGCTGGAAGAACAGGGGATCGCCGTTCTCGGCCAGGGCATCGATGGCTCGCGCCGCAACCTGCTTGAGCGCTTCAAGGAGTTCCCGCGCACGGTGCTGCTTGGCACCACCAGCTTCTGGGAAGGCGTGGACGTGGTGGGTGACGCGCTCAGCGTGCTGGTGATCGCCAAGCTGCCCTTCAGCGTGCCAAACGACCCGATCTACACCGCGCGCTCGGAGGGCTTTGACGACGCCTTCAACGAGTACGCCGTGCCGCAGGCGATCCTGCGCTTCAAGCAGGGCTTTGGCCGGCTCATCCGCTCGCGCGAGGATCGCGGCATTGTGGCCGTGCTCGACAAGCGGCTGCTAAGCAAGAAGTACGGGCAGGTCTTCCTCGACTCGCTGCCCCACACCACTGTGCGGAGCGGGCCTGCCAAGCAACTGCCGCTGCTGGCCGCGCGCTTTCTGGTGTGATACTTGCGCGCTACGCATTACGCACTACGAACTACGTTCATAGCGTCATAGTGCGCAATACGTAGTACGGGGAGCCTTTCGCAACAAAAAACGCAGCACCCATTTCGCTTTTCAAATGAAATGGGTGCTACGTTTGTTTTGCCAGCAAAGAATCGGTTATGTTTTGTTCAGCACCTGAAGCGCGAAGTACAGCTCGTTGGGCGTGAACGGTTTGGCCAGCAAAGGCCGGCCAACCTCACCCAGAAAATCAAACGACGCAATATTGCTGGTGTCGCCGCTGATAAAGATCAGCCGTTCGATATAATTGGGCGCGACGGCCTGCAGCTCGGCATAAAATTCGTTACCGCGCATGCCCGGCATTTTTAAATCACACAAAACAATATCGAACGGCTGCTGCCTCAGAAGCTCCAGCCCATCATATCCGTTCTGCACGATTGTGACAGCATTTTCTGGTCTCAGTGCATCGTACACCAGGCGCTGCACCAGCTCGTCGTCGTCGATCACCAGCACGCGCTTGCCAGCAGGGCGCTGCTGTGTGGCCGGGCATTTCGCATTGGCCAGGTGCTGCGGTAGCGGCAGCTCGACAAAAAGCGACGCGCCCTGCCCCTCCATCGACTCCGCCCAGATCCGGCCGCCATGTTCTCCCACAATTCCATAGCATACGCTCAAGCCCAGGCCCGAGCCATGCCCCTGCGGCTTGGTCGTAAAAAACGGGTCGAATATCCGGCTGAGCACATGGGCTGGCATGCCCGGGCCATTATCGGATATAACTACCTGAACACAGTTGGCTTCGGGCCGGTGCTGCGCCTGAACCAGCAAGTGGCGCTGCTGGGGCTGGCTGCGCAGGGCGTACTGCGCGTTATTCACCAGGTTCAGCAACACCTGGCTGAGCGCCCCACCATCGCCCCAGATGTTTGGCAGGTCGACCGGCAAATTGCGCTCAACCGCAATCTGGTCGATCGCCAGCTCGGACTGTTTCAACGCCAGCACCTGGTTGATCAGCAGCAGAATATCGACTTCGCCCTGGCCATGGCGCTGCTGGCGGGCAAACATCTGCAAGTTGCGCACGACTTCGCGCATGCGGTTCGCGCCCGAGCGAATATGAAACAGCGCGTCTACCGCGTCGTCGGAAAGCGCCTCCAGCTGCAGCAGCTCGGTATAACCAATCACCGCCGTCAGCGGTTTATTGATCTCATGCGCCACGCCAGCCACAAGGCGCCCCAGCGACGCAAGCTTTTCGTTTTCGGCGAGCTGCGAGTGCGTGCGCCGCAAATCTTCAAGCAGCTGGGCATGCTCGATCACCGCGCCGGCCTGTTCGGCCAGCAGCATGGCAGTCGCTTCGGCGGCAGGGGGAAACGCATCGTAGCTTTCTAAATTGTCGAGCACGAGCGTGCCAAAGAAATTGCCCGAAACAAAAATCGAGCTGACCATCGAGCGGCGAATCAGCTGAATATCCCCATACATTTGTAGCAGTCGGTGCGACTCGGGATCGAGAAATTCAGCATTCCACTCATCGTAGCTCAGCACCTGGGTGCCGCGCTGGCCGGCTGGCAGCAGCTGTAGAATCTGATCGATCGGGAAACGCACGTTTTGCAGCTTTTCGAAATCGTAGCCATGGAGCGCGCGGTAACGAAAATACGCACCTTCACGCACCACCAGGCTACCGCGCTGCGCGCCCGGCACGCACTCAACCGCAGCATCAAGAATGGCTTGCAGCAG
>LJCR01000620.1 GCA_001399705.1 Kouleothrix aurantiaca | reverse complement strand
AAGATGCGCTGAAGGTGCAGGTGCTCGATCGCACGGGCCTGATCCTCGATATTTTTGCGACTCACGCGCACACCCACGAGGGCCGCATCCAGGTCGAGCTGGCACAGTACAAGTACCTGCTGCCGCGCCTGCGCCGCCAGTGGCTGCACCTCGAGCGCCAGGCCGGCGGCGGCGGCGCCTCGGCTGGTGGCGTGGTGGGCTTGCGCGGCCCCGGTGAAACGCAGCTCGAGCTCGACCGGCGTATGATCGGGCATCGCATTGCCCTGCTCGAACGCCAGATCGAAGAAGTGCACCGCCACCGCGAGCAGTATCGCGAGCGCCGGCGCAAAAATGGCGTGCCGATTGTGGCGCTGGTGGGCTACACCAACGCCGGCAAGTCGACGCTCTTGAACGCGCTTTCGGGCGCGAATGTGCGCGCCGAGGATCGCCTGTTCGCCACCCTCGACCCAACCACGCGCCAGATCGACCTGCCCGGCGGCCAGCAGGTGCTGCTCACCGACACGGTCGGTTTCATCCAGAAGCTGCCAACCCAGCTGGTGGCGGCCTTCCGCGCAACGCTGGAAGAAATCCGCGAGGCCGACGTTCTGCTGCATGTGCTCGACATAACCCACAAAAACGCCGCGCAGCAAACCGACACCGTGCTGGAGACGTTGAAAGAATTGCGCGCCGGCGAGCGCCCGATCATCACCGTGCTCAACAAGGTCGACATGCTGGAAGGCGTGGACGAGAGCGAAGTTGGCCGGCTGGCTGGCGAGCTGGGCCTGCCCGACGACTATGTAGCCGTGTCGGCGCAGCGCGAGTGGGGGCTGGAAACCTTGCGTAAGCGGATCGAAGACACGCTGGGCGAGCGCATGGCCGCACTGGAAGCGTTTATTCCCTACCGCCGCAACGACCTTGTGGCGCTGTGGCACCAGCACGGCGTGATCGACTCGGAAGAATACGAGGCCGACGGCACACGCGTGGCCGGGCGCATCCCGCGCGCGATTGCTCGCCAGCTCGCGCCATTCCAGGTGAACGAGCAGCGCTAGCGCACTATTGCGGTGCGCAGCTGGCAGAATGCGGAAGGCAGTCGTATTTTTCGTGCTACAACGCCTTTCTTGCCGGCATGTCCCTGGTCAGTTGTTCTGCACATCGCTGTAAAGCTTGATATCGGCCCAGCCCTGGTGGATCATTCCGCCGGGGCTGTGTGTTTGTGCGGGCACCACCGCAGAACGCGGGCCGAATGTGCAAAATGTGCATTCGACAAAGTGCCCGAAGGGTGGTATATGAATAGAGCCAAAGAAGGCGCGCTGCGCCGCCTTTGGTTTTTTTCTTGGCGGCATGTGCCGTATAATATCCGGGCAAAGGAGGTTCTATGAAACGTGTAACGATCCTTGTAGTGATGGCCACGCTGCTGGCGCTGCTAGCCGCGTGCGGTTCCGCCACGCCCACCACCACCGCGCCGACGGCCGGGGCAAGCGCAGCCCCAACAGCCGCCCCGGCCGCAACCAGCGCCCCCACAGAAGCCCCTGCTGCTGCGCCAACTGCAGCGATGGAAGCCCCGACTGCGGCAATGGAAGCGCCCACCGCGGCCACAAGCGGCGGCGCGCTGCCCGACCTGGGCGGCAAAGAAGTGAAGATCGCCGTGGAAAACGCCTATCCGCCCTTCAACTACATCAACCCGAGCAACAAGCAGGGTGAAGGCTGGGACTACGAGGCCTGGACCGAGATCTGCCGCTTGCTGAACTGCAAGCCGGCCTTCCAGGAATCCTCGTGGGAAGGCATGATCCAGGCGGTGGGCAACGGCCAGTTCGACGCCGCCGCCGACGGCATCACCATCACCGACGAGCGTAAGCAGCAGGTCGACTTCTCCGATGGCTACATCAAGGTCGATCAGCGCCTGCTGGCCCGCGTGGGCGAAACGCGCTTCACCGACATGAAGTCGTTTGTGGCCGACAGCGCGCTGCGCATGGGCACGCAGACCGGCACGACCAACTACGAGACGGCGAAAAAGCAGCTGCCCGAGGCCCGCATTCAGGCCTTCGAGCAGTTCCCGTTTGCGGTGGCCGCGCTGATCAATGGCGACGTTGATGCGGTGATTATGGACGAGACCGCCGGCCAGGGCTATGTTGGCACCAGTGGCGACAAAGTGCAGCTGGTGGGCGACCCGATCTCCAGCGACGCGCTCGGCTTCATCTTCCCGAAGGGCAGCGCGCTGGTGCAGCCGGTGAACGCCGCGCTGACCGAGATGCGCACAAGCGGCAAGCTCGACGAGCTGGCGAAGAAGTACTTCAGCGCTGAGTTCAAGCTCCCCGGCAGCTAAGGCTGCTGGCGAGGCGCCGCTGTTGGCGTTCCGTCGCTCGTGGCGTGGGCCAAGGCCTGGCCGCGAGCGACACCTTTTTCTTGCCTCCCACCCACGAGGAGTCAGCATGGCTGCCGATCAGGAGCGAACCCTTGTCCAGCAGCAGAGCGACCCCGGCTCAATCTCGCTGCGCAGCATTCCCCCGTGGCTCTTTATTATTCTTGCCATTATTCTGTACATGATCGTGCGGATCCTGATCGATCCGCTGTATCAGAATATCTTCTTCACGATCATCGATGGCCTGTCGATCACGCTCTACGTCACTGCGGTTTCGTTTGTGTTCGCGCTGATCGTTGGGCTGATACTCGGCCTGGGCCGCGTGTCGCGCAACCCAATCTTTCGCAACCTCGCAATCACCTACATTGAATTCATTCGCGGCGTGCCCATCCTGGTGCTGATCTTTACGATCTCCTACGCGATCGTGCCGCTGCTCTCGCAGTCGATTGGCTTTCAGAACAATGCCGTCTCGCTCACCACGCGCGCGATCGTTGCGCTGGTGCTGATCTATGGCGCGTATATCGCCGAGATCTTCCGCGCCGGCATTGAGTCGATCGGGCGCGGGCAGATGGAAGCGGCGCGCTCGCTCGGCATGTCGCACGTGCAGGCGATGCGCTACATCATTCTGCCGCAGGCAGTGCGCAACGTGCTGCCCGCGCTCGGCAACGACCTGATTGCGCTGCTGAAGGATACCTCGCTGGTGTCGGTGCTGGGCGTGCGCGAAATCACGCAGGTTTCGCGCCTGTCGGTGAGCACAACCTTTCGCTACGAAGAAACCTACTTCATTCTGACGCTGTTCTACCTGTCGA
>LJCR01000062.1 GCA_001399705.1 Kouleothrix aurantiaca | reverse complement strand
GGAAAAATGAGCTTGGTTAGCCCAGAGAACGTTCGATTGACGCTACGCAGGTCTCGTGCGCTCCACTCGCGCCCTGATGCCTCGAACCATTCTTCCCACAGCGAGCCGTACCGAGCAATACGCCGCATCTCTCGATGAAAGAGCTCGCTCATATAATCGAGAATAAATCCGACATGCCCAGTTATCAAGTCTGGCGTTAACTTTGGCAACTCCCATCCCGGTAAATAAGCAGCCCATCGGTCGTGGAAAGCTGTATCATCGCTGACGCTGCCAGGCAGCGGTTTGAACAGGTGCTCGGCATGCGCGCCGCTGCGCGGGTCGAAGTTGATATTACCGTTAAAGACAAAACCCGCGTCGCCGATTACGGTCATTAGACCGCGGTTGATCTGCCCGCTCTCCATATAGTTCTTATACAAATTCTTGTCGTCGTCAGCATTGAAACTACTCTCAGCGATCTCATCAAAGCCAACCACGTCACGCTGGGCGACGAGGCCAGGCCGAGGCGGATTGGTATTCGAGACAAACAGCTTCGGCACAGTGACTTGTCCGCCAGCCAGCAACGTACCGTAGGGACTGAACTCAGTAAAGCAGAATGACTTACCGGTCTGGCGCGGGCCGAGCTCAATCATGTGGTAGTTTGCCTCGACCAGGGGGATCAGCCGAACAAGGTAGAGCAGTTTGACGCGTTGGGTCAGGCGCGCGTCATTCGGTTCGTAGCCCATGGTCCGTATGAGCGCGTCGATCCACTGGTCGCGGGTGAAGTTTGCGCGGCCGGCGCAGTAATCGTCGAGGCTGACCTGGCCAACCTGCACTGGTTCGAGCCGCGTAATTACGAACGGGTAGGTCTTGCTGCCATAGCGAATCGTGTCATCGTAGGTGACAAGAATGTTCGACCACACGCCAGCCATGAGCAGGCGCTCGTATTTCTGAACGAGCTCGGGTTGGATGTTGACATTCCGTATGTTCGCGGTCGCCAGTGTCGCCCAGTAAACACCAGTATCGATCTTCTCGTTTAGCTCAACCTTTACCATATCGATGACACGGCGAGGCGGGCGCTCGCGTATGTTCGCCTTGATGACTTCAGTTTCGTCACCACGTGGTATATAGGCGGCAACCTCCTGCTGAACCAGCTGTAGCCCTTCGCGCACATCACGATTGTCGAATAGGTTTGCGCAGTACTTCCCGAGCATGAACTCGATCACGTATGACGGAGCCTTACTCATGCCTCGGATAACCTGTGTGAGGTCCTTACGCATTACAAGGCCAGGAAAGGCTTCAAACAAACGCTTATCCAGCGCATCTGGTTCAAATTGCTCGGTTGTCGGTATCGACATAGTGGTTCCTACCATCCCTCACTAGCATCAGTCTGGCGCAATTCTATCATCAAGCGGCTCGGCTTGCTGTCGAGCAGGGCGCCAGTTGCTGCATCGCGAATCTCAATGGTCAGCGAAGTTCCACGTGCCGCAGTCGCGCCACTCCGAACGCTGCCCATGATGTCGATTGTGGTATCAGGTTGATCAGTTGGACGTATCGTCTGAGGTTCACTCGTGAAAAGCAGATCACCTGTGTTGGCATTCAAGATGGTAAGCCTCACGTCGCGGGCGAGATGCTCGTCAGCAAACATCACTGGCGGAACCAGAAGCGTGATACGTGGACGTTGGGTCAGAATTGCCGACTGTTCACGGAGCATAACCTCGACCGGGCGTGCGCGTGCCGGCCAATCGATTTCGATCACCGGGATAATCCACTCCTGAAGTGAAGCTCCACCGTGAAAATAGCCGCGCTTGCCGTAGGCCGCAAAAGAGGCGACGCCACTAGGCACGGCAACTGGATGTCGCCCGCCTGGTGATGCGGTTTGGGTGCCACTGACAACCGAGCCTGCTCGATAGGCATACGCCCGGCGCGAACTATAGACGACGTCGCCAGCTGGCGGGGTGATCCGCTGGTCATGTTGGCCGGACCAGTGAATGTAGCCATGATCCGTCACCACCGCAATACGCAGCCAGCCAGCGTCGCGCAGGCGCTGGATCACTTGTCCATATCGGCGCAGTTGCTCTTGCGCGCCGGCGACTTCGAGTTCACCGTCGTGGCCCTGATCGTCGATTGTATGATCCGTGACAACTAGGCGTGGCCGGTTTTTGGTCGGCTTGGGAACCTCGCGGTTAAGCACGTCAGCCGTGGTTAAGAATGCTTCGGCAGCGACGTGACCGCGTGTGGTCCACCACGTGCGACGCGAAGCAGCCAGACTCAGGTTGAGATCCTGTCCTCTCTCGCGCATCGCCCAGCGACCGCTCTCACTTTCGGCGACAAGATCGGCAGAGGCGATCGGTAGAGCCAGTGCCATGCCCAGGGCGGTTACGCTTGGTAAAGGAGCGCACGCTGGCTGGACAATCGCCCGCTCGGCACTTTCCATGACATTGACACTGTGCGCCAATGCATGACCAAGGTCGTAGCGCAAAGCGTCGATAACAATAACAGCAGTTGGGCGCCGGGCATCGAGAAACTTCAGCAGTCGCTCACCAGCAGATGGATAGGGCGGCTGCGGGCTTCCTGCGGCCTGCCAGACTTCCGACCAGGCCATGAGTTGCTGCTCCCAGCGCGCCCGATAGGCCGTCCGTAGAGGATTAAGGAGACCCACCAGCGCCGGATCAGGCACCGTCAAGTTGCGTAGCAGCTCTTCGCCAGCTCGATCGACGCGCCAACCGACAGTAATATACCAATCGAGCGCAGTCTGTGGGCTGGACCACGAATCAGTAGGTGAGGCCACGAGCAGATCGTGGCAGGCATTACTGAGTCGGGCCAACTCCAGCCAGGGAATTGGCGAGCCGCCTTCAGGATCAGGATGTGCCCAGATCGCGGTATGGCTACAGTGAGACGCGATAGCTGGCTTCAATTGGGCCAGCAGCTCTATCAGATCGCGGCCTTCGATACTCGCGAGGCGCTGGCACGTCGCCGCGTATGCCGCTTGCTCGGCGCGGCGTGAAAGAAATGGGCCCACCGACGCATCTGCTTGCCCAAGTAGCGTGTCGAGAGCAGCGATCGGGTCGGCGGATTCGATCGCGCGTTGAAGTACTTGCCGGCTGCTATACACTTTGCTGTCGAGCCAGCGATCAATCAATTGGTGCGCGAGTGCCCGCGCTGGCGACGGAATAAGCAACTCATGACGTTCAGGGATCAGAGCTGGTACTTGGCGATGTGCATCGGTGATAAGCAGGCGGGCTACCGACCGGGCGCGCCAAAGATCAGGCTGGTGGAAATCGGGTTGGCCAAGACCTGTCCGCTCAGCACTGAGGTTTAGTAGTACACGCTGCGTACCCTCGATGTCTGTACCGAGCAAGAGATAGCTGAGCAGGAGATCCAGGTTAGGTTCAAGGCCGCCGCTATTCCAGGCCGCTGGATCCAGGTGGAGGTTTTGCTCAGCAAGCGCCTGCACTTCCTCGTCACTTAAGTGAAGAACCTGCGGCCGCCAGCCCCAGTCGGTGAGCTGACTCCGCAATGTGCGGCTGTATATTTGCTCGGCGTGCAATGCCTGTGCCCATAACCACCCCAGATCCTCCTGTCCGGCAGCGACACGTAACACGAATGGTTTCTTCGTGTCGATCTGCTGCTGGACCCGAGCGCGATCGGTTGGCCCGCCAAGCTGGCCGGTCACACGCTTCTCGACCTCGACCAACGGAATTCCTACAGCGGGCAGCGTGGCGCGTAGCAGCGGCGCCCAATCGCCGCGCGGGTCGCACCAGACCAGCCAGGCTTGTGGATGTCGCTCGGTTACATGGCGGACAGCGGACTGGATATGTTGTCGTAGTGTTGTCATTGTATGACTGCTGTTATTATCTGACGTGGCTTTCCTGACAATTGTGCCAATGCTTTTAGAAATTCTTCGTCCTGACCCTCGAAACGGTTGATAGTCACGATATGGCGCTCAGGATCAATGAAATCCAGGCCAACATCAAACAGCTGATTCGCACTCTGATTATTTTGTCTTACAAAGTTATTGCCAAGTACGGCCATCAAACGTTCGTTATCATTATAAAAGTATTCTTGGAGTAGGGGGACGACCCGATGATACCACGCAAAGCGAAGATTTGCGATATCGTTAACATCGATAAAGTAACTATGGCCTATTTGATGATCACGATCCAATAGTGTAATAATTCGGTCGTTCAGCCGAACAAGCAGCGCACTGAGATCAACGCCCTCAACTGTTGGTGCTTGCGAGGGTTCGGGCATTAGTTCAATAAATGTAAAGCGTCGACGTAATGCCAGATCGAGTAGCGCAATCGAACGATCGGCAGTATTCATTGTGCCAAGAATGAAAAGGTTAGCCGGAATACCGAACTCCAATCGCGAATAAGGGAGAGAGACTGTCAACTCGTTTGCATTGCCAGTTCGCTTATCATCTTCGATCAAAGTAATCAGTTCGCCAAATACTTTGGCGATATTGGCACGGTTAATTTCATCGATTACCAGGAGGTAGTAGTTGTTTTCATTTGCGGCAGCCTGTTCGCAGATGCGACGTAACACTCCTGGCTGCACATGATAGTGTATGTACCCGTTTGCATCTGTCTCGGGACGTATGCCTTCAATGAATTCCTCATAAGCAAACGACTGATGGAATGTGACAAACGACATGGCGCCATGTACTTTTTGCCGCAGCCCCCGTTGCAATTCAAGATTCTGATCTTCTACTGCTTGCCAGTATGCTGCTGCTTTCTCGTGCGATACGTTATGGCGGAGCAGAAAGTACGTTGCGAAGTGATTTGTAATCCACGTTTTGCCTGTTCCAGGAGGGCCGAACAAGATGATATTGCGCGTGATCGGCTTGTCACCCTGCGTCAACAGTAGCAACTGTTCAAGCATCGCCGGCAATGGCGGATCGTCCCCCTGTTCTTCGGGGCCTGGCGCCGGCGGACGGCCAGATTCCGAGGGTGGAAATGTATTATAGAGAAATACACTCATCTGCTGCGTATCCATCGACTGGCTTTCGGGTTGAGAGCGAAGGTAAGCAAGGAGTTGGCGATTGCGCGCAATCAGACCACTCTGCGGCTGCTGGCCTAGCTGTATTAGGAAGTGTTCCAGGTGAGGATAACTCACAATCGGCATGAAATCGTCTGGAAAATAGAGGTGCAATGGCTTGCCACGCAAGGCATAGCGATTTGGCCCGAGACCTTCACTCCCAATTCGGTCGAGATCATCAAATCGCCTCTGTTCGGCAGCCGTAATAAGCGTTGAAAGACCACCAGTCAGTTCTTTTAGCGCTTCCTCAGGGCTGCTATAGACTTTATTGCATTTCCAGCTGCCCGATCCTTTGTCCCACCAGACGCCCCATTTCCAGGTATTGCCGCCACGGACACTTCCAAGTGGTCCTGTCTTCCACTCCAGCCAATAACAGAAGCTGTCCTGCGATTGAGTGTGACCAAGCGCATATTCTTCGAAAGTCAGGCTACTGATTTGTTCTTTGGGGAAGCGATCCACAAATGCAGCGCGCAGAGCTCGCCTCTGATCGTCAGGCGGCATAACTGGTGGGTTGTGTTTGAGCCAGTCAGCGAGCTTAAACTTCCATGCATTTACTGCTGGGGCCATGGGGCGATCTCCTGATAGAGGGTTTCGTACAGTTCGCGGATTAAGCAGGCGCGATCATCCTTTTTCGCAAGGTCAACACGTATGTTTAGGGTTGCGACCACGATCTGCCTATCGGTAGTTCCCTCTAGTTGAAAGATACGGCGAAGCGGCACGGTCATTGTTTCATGCTGAGGGTAAAGCAGCAATACCTTTGCAGCATCATATCGTTGCGCATAGGCAAACATTTGGTATACATCAGCCTGCGATACACCCAAATTACGAACTCTGGTATCCAGAGTCTTGTATTTAGTGTCCAGCAAGAGCACAAATGTTGTGCCCTGTTGAAAGGCAAGATCGGGCTTAAGCAGAAATACCCCAGTTCCCTCGATGCGAGCCAAGTACCGTGTTGCGCCACGTGTCTGGACAAGCAGATTGCAATCCTGAAGAGCAGAGGGTAGCACGTGAGCACGATGCCGGCCGATGAATCCGGCAATAAAGGCTTCGAATAGTAAGTTCATATCGAATACAAGCGTGAAGTGATCGGCATCGCCCATAGCAAGCTGGAATCCACCTACGCCGAGAAATAGCCGCGCGAGATTGAGAAGCGGCTTGTAACGCTGGTTGAGTCGTGTTATCAATTCAGGTGGTGCATCGAGCGCGCGCACGGCAGGCAAGAGTGTTACACTTTCCATCCATTGGCGCAGATTGCCAAGCATCCGTCGATTATTGTGATCACGCGTCTGGCGCCAGAGACACTCCACAACATAGCGCAATATTCGATTAAGCTGGTTATCGATTGTGAACTCATCATAGGCAACAGCGAACATATGCCGCCTATCGGGCCGTCGAATCTGTTGGCTAATGCGCCATGTACCCTTGAGGATGGTCAGATCATCTTCAAGGACCTGATAACTACGGGTTGGCCCACGCTGCCACTCTTTGGCAAGATGAGTAGCGAAGATACGCGTGAGCGTTTCGAACCAATCGGTATCACGTTGCATCAAGGCAGCGAGCTCTTGCTCGCGGATATCAATTTGCCCCGCGTAGACAAGCATATGCAGCAAATTACGGGTTGCAGCACGCTCCCGTGATTGTGGATCAGCGCTCGTATCGGAACGATAGATCTTTGGCAAGATCTGGATTGTTTCGCGGCCCATCCGCACGATACCAACGTATTGCGTGGCCTGCAATACGCGCTGGCCATGCCTAGTCGTCGCCCGAAGCACGTCGGAGCCAACCGTAGTACGTAGTTGCTCCAGCTGAATCAGGTGCCGATCTGACCAGTCGAAGGGAGCAGTCTCATGTTCAAAGAGGGTAATTGCTCGCTGCATTCCTAACTTTCGAAATATTTTTCGATATCATTGCCCGATTTTATGACAAATATGAGCTTGCCATTTTTTGGTTTCTGTGTATGAATCTTATTAATAAATGTGCGATCTTGCTCGTTATTAATCTTAACTTCCCCTCGTATCTGTTTGATAACAGTTTCATAATTACTCACCACAGTTAATTCTACTTGAGAGACGCCTAAGATTTTATTCGCCTCTTGTAATCCATTTATAATAGCTTGTAGCAAAGCTGTGTTTGGACTTCCACGGAACAAGACTTCGCCGTGATAGCGTATACCCGTAGCTAGGAGGTGCCAAATTACCCGATACCCACCTTTGGCTATACGCACAGCAAGTGTGTACTTAACGGCGCTTTCAATATCCTTTGATGGCGGCTGAACAGCTTGTACTGGCTTTATAGGACGTTGTGGCTGTGGTCGCATTGTAGGCAATTTCGTCGACCATAGAATCCGTGGATGTTTCAGTTGATCAACCCTCAGCCTTGCTAGCTCACTCTTAATTGCTTCGCACTTGATATGATCCTGGTCTGTCGCGAGGCGCAGAACTTTTGTCAAGCAATAGGCACGCTCCGCTTGATCGGTAAGTACCCTCGACAAGGCAAACCAAGCCCGCGCGGAACAAAAATCCTCTTTAATTGCTTCGGCAAATAGCATCGCAGCCTGGTCAATTTCACCTCTACGCTCCATAGTTTCGCCTTGTTCCATACAATGTTTGAATGCAGCTTCATCGATCTTTTTTGCTGCTGGCGTAGTGGCTGGTGCTGATTGTGAATCATAGTAGAGATCATCACGAGCGAAACGAGTTGGCAAGTTCAACGCACAGAGTCTAGCATACAGCCGATCGAGCGATTGTGAGTCTACTGATGCTAGCGGCCGGTGATGCTGCGAATTATCAGTGCATGGATGCTTTGGCCAAGGCCATCCCAGCTCGTCAAAATAGACGCGACCGCCATACGGCGACTGATAGAAAAAGACCCGAGCGCCGCAGACTGGACAGTGTGCATTTGGATTGACATGGCTGTCGGTGTAGACCTGCTTCTGTCCGAACGGAATGACATTCTCTAGCAGAGTTTTATGCGTAAACCAAAGGTAATTATTACCAGTTGTCCGTCGCCCCAAGTGGCCATCACCGCCCCAACCACAAGTACATCCAGGTGGGTGATTCCATGCGTTGCACATAACAATTTCCTCCATTGGTGTAATGTTGAGTTCTACGTAGGGAAATCGCAAGTATACATCGGCAAATTTAAGCCACCGCGATGTATCGTGCTATAGCGCGACATCCATCATCGCTTAATCAGTCAAGTAATCTCACCAAACAACTCAACCGATTAAGCGATTGCATCCATCGCACAGAACAGAAGAGTTCAGCCACACATCCTGGCCCAAGCCCGTCGCTAAGAAAACCGAGATTAATTAACCTACACTTTAATTCTGGTATCTCTATGACTGCATCCTTTTATAATCAGCTCTGGAAGAAGTTTTGCGTTACGGGAATATACAACTTCCGAACTAGATCGTACATAACAACGCCTGAACGATTTGCGGCACCATCCTCTGCGAAAATGTAAATTGTTGGTGACTGTTGCGAATCGACCTGTAGCGGTTCAGTGT
>LJCR01000619.1 GCA_001399705.1 Kouleothrix aurantiaca | reverse complement strand
TGTAGAACTCGGCAGTCACACGCGACTCGCTCTTATCCTTGCCCCAGGCGATCATGCCCAGGCCAGGAATCAGGATCACGGTCGGATTCGGGTCACGCATGGCCGGCGAGTCGGCGTGCTTGTGCTGCTCGTAGTAGGCTGCGTAGTCTTTGCGATACTGCACTAATCCGGCGCTCAGCTTCTGCTTCAGCGTCGGTACATCCTCAGTTTGGGGATTCCAGTCGACATACAGCGGCTTGATCTTGGTGCGCAGGAAGTGATCCGGGCACGAGGTGCCCAGCTCGGCCAGCCGCAGGGCATCGGCACTGTTCACAAAGCGCAGAATGGTCGAGTCCTCCTGTACAGTACCGACAAAGCGCCTGTGCTGGCTGACCTGCCCGCGCAGCCAGGGCAGAATCTCGGCCAGCACCGCGTGGCGCTTGCTCTCGTCGAGTGATTGGTACGTTTGACCGCCGAAGGTCTGCTCACCCTTATCGTGTGCCGCGATATAGCGTGCCGCGCGCTCGATGAGGTCGAGCGTCAGCTCGTAGCAGGCCTTGTCGTCGTTGGCCCAGTTAATCAGCCCGTGCCCGCCGAGAATGACGCCCTTCGCGTTGGGATGCTCCTTGCAGATCCGCTCCAGTATCAAACCCAAGTCGAATCCTGGGCGCTGCCAGGGCGTCCAGATCACTTCGTCACCATAGATCTCTTTGGTCAGCCGCTCAGAGTTCCGGGCTGCGGCGATCGCAATCACTGCATTGGGGTGCATGTGGTCGACGTGCCGGAATGGCACAAAGCCGTGCAATGGTGTGTCGATTGATGACGGGCGTGGGTTGAGATTGAACGTGGCGTGGGGATAGAGTCCGACGATTGCGTCCTCGATCGCCGTCTTGGGGCCACGTTCAGGCGCGTGGTGATAGTGCTGCTGCAGGCCGCGCAACTTGTCCGTATACAGCGATGAAAAGTTGGCCCGCTTTGACGTTCGTAGGTCGCCGCCTGAGCCTTTGACCCACAGCACATCGACATCCTCCCCGGTCAGCGGGTCGGGCATCACAATCTTGGACGAGGTATTGCCACCGCCAGTGTTGGTAATACGCCCGTCAGCGCCCAGGATGTTGGAGCGATAGACTAAGCGATCGACCGGATCGAGTTTGTCCGCCACCGCGTCATCCCAGCTGTATTGCACATGTGTAAATGCTGCTGTATCGGTTGCCATCACTCATTCCTCCTCACGCGCGCTTTGAGAGTTCCCGCGTCTCATATTGTTTGACTTCGTCCAAAAATCGGATACCGATTGGCACCTCCTGCTGCACGCAGAACTGGTCCCATACCGCCGCCCAGGGCATACCCTTGAGTTCCTCCTGAAACGCCAGGCGCGCAGTATAGTCGCCCGCTGTCTCGAAGCTCCGCAGCCGATCGGTCGGTTCTAGCAGTGCCAGCAACGCCGCACGCATGACATTGCGCGCGCCGATCACCCAGGCGGCGATACGGTTGATACTAGCGTCGAAGAAATCCAGGCCAATATGCACGCGATCGAGATTGCCGCCGGCGATGATCTCATGCAGGATAGCCTGAACTTCGTCGGTCAGCGTGACAACATGATCGCTATCCCAGCGCACCGGGCGGCTGATATGCAGCACCACCGCTGGCACAAACAGCAGTGCAGCCGAGATTTTGTCGGAAATCATCTCAGTCGGATGGAAGTGGCCAGCGTCGAGGCACAGCAGTACGTCGTTGCGGCTGGCGGTGTAGCCAAGATAGAATTCGTGGGAGCCCGCGGTGTAGCTCTCGGCGCCCAGGCCGAACAACTTGCTCTCGACTGCGTCCAGGTTGTACTGGCGATCGATCGGCACCGCCAGGATCTGGTCGAGCGACTCTTTGAGCCGCCTGCGCGGCGCGGCGCGATCGGCCGGCGTATCCTTGAAACCATCCGGTATCCAGATATTGGTCACGCAGGGGGTATCCAGCGCACGGCCAAAGGATGCGCCAATCTGGCGGCACCCTATGCAGTGATCGATCCAGAACTGACGGATAGCCGGGTCGGGGCTTGACAGGGTAAAGCCACTGGCGGAGAGCGGATGCGAGAAGCACGTCGGGTTGAAGTCGAGGCCATGGTGATTGGCTTTGGCCCAGTCGATCCAGCTGGCGAAGTGCTCCGGCTGAAGTTCGTTGCGCACGATCTTCTGATCGCCGGTTTCGGCATAGATCGCGTGGAGATTGAGTCGGTGCGTACCGGGAATGAGTCGGTAGGCCAGGTCAAGGTCGCGCCGCAGCTCGTCGGCGTTACGCGCCTTGCCGGAGTAGTTGCCGGTGGCCGCAATTCCGCCGCTCAGCTCAGCATCGGGGTTCTCGAACCCAGCCACATCGTCGCCCTGCCAGCAGTGCAGACTGAGCGAGATCTGATCCAGCGTGGCCAGTGCCTGGTCGGTGTCAACGCCCAGGCCAGCGTAGCGCTCCTTAGCGAGCGTGTAGGCATCCTGGATCAGTCTGCTCATCGGAGAGGCAGTATCTGTCATCACATTTCCTTCCTAGGTTCATGTATCAATAATCAGCACGTCGAGCGTACGCGGACCATGCACGCCTTCGACGCGGTTGAGCTCAATATCAGAGGTCGCCGACGGGCCAGAGATGAAGGTGATCGGTCGGCGTGCAGTCTCCTGGAGCCGCTCGATCGCCTCTGGCACCAGGCCAATAATTTGCTCAGCGCGTACGACACAAAGATGGTAGTCGGGTAACAGTGTGATTGCCCGACGTCCATGAAAGGAGCCGCTATCCAACACAATCGTGCCGGTCTGGGCGATTGCAAGCGCGCAGCCACTCAGCACACCATCGCTATCATCAAGCTGCCGGTTCGTCAATTCATCATCACGCAGAAGCATCACCCCCGCCGGCTCCCAGCTTTTCGGCAGATCGGCAGGGACGACGAGCCGCTGGATATCGCGCGCCGCACAGACTGCCGCAATTGTGCTCGGCAGGTCTGCTGGCGTCGCCCTCTGCACATTCGCCTTGTAGTCGATGAGCCGATCGATGAACCGCTCTACTATAGCTAAGTGCAAAGATATGGATCATGTGGTACGATCAGCAGCATGAAAGCATATTCAACCGATTTGCGCGAGCGCGTCCTGGCCGCCCACGCGCGTGGCCTGTCTCGTCGCGAACTGATCGAGC
>LJCR01000618.1 GCA_001399705.1 Kouleothrix aurantiaca | reverse complement strand
GTCGATGGTGGACGAAGGCGCGGCCACGTAGAAGGGAATGCCGTGCGCGCGCGCCAGCACGGCCAGGCCATAGGTGCCGATCTTGTTCGCAACATCGCCGTTTGCCACCACGCGGTCGGCGCCGACAATCACACAGTCGATCGCACCCTGGCGCATAAAGTAGGCGGCCATGCTGTCGGTGATCAGCGTGAGTGGCACGCCCGCGCGCTGCAGCTCCCAAGCCGTCAGGCGCGCGCCTTGCAGAAAGGGCCGCGTTTCATCGACAAATACGTGCATGGCGCGCCCGCGCTCGTGGGCCAGGCGAATCGGCGCCAGCGCGGTGCCCAGCCCGGCGGTGGCAAGCCCGCCCGCGTTGCAGTGCGTGAGCACCTGCCCGCGCGCCGGAATGAGATCCATGCCATATTCGCCAATTGCGTGGCACATCGCCAGGTCTTCGGCCATGATTGCGTGGGCTTCGTTCAGCAGAAGGTCGCGCAGATCGGCGGGGCTGGCGCTGGCGTGGGTGTGGGCGGTGCGCAGCATGCGTTCGGTGGCCCAGGCAAGATTCACGGCCGTGGGGCGGCTGGCGTCGAGGGTGGCTTTGGCAGATTCGAGCTGCGCCAGCAGCGCGGCGCTCGTATCGGCGGGCTGCTGGGCGGCCAGCGCCATGCCATACGCGGCCGTGCAGCCGATCGCAGGCGCGCCCCGCACCTGCATCGAGGTGATCGCGTGCGCAACCTCGGCCACGCTTGTGCAGCGCACGGACGTTTCTTGATTGGGTAAGAGCCGCTGATCGAGCAAGCCGACGGCGTCGCCATCCCACCAGATATGCTGATATGCTGTGTCAGTACTCATAGAAAAAGCCGCCCGCATTGCGAGAGGCCATTGTCGTGCTACCTCTCATCTCTCAGGCGCACAATGCGCCTGCAGGAATTGGCACCTTCCCGCCATTTACGATTGACGATTGGCGATTGACGATTGGCTGCAAAGAGCCTGATCGTAAATCCAAAATCGCTAATCATAAATCGGTGGGGGTTGCCGGGCTTCGTCGGGCCAGTCCCTCCGCCCCTCATGATGAGCATTATGATGCATTTTTCAAGCCGCGATTATAGCATAGCTGCCAGTGCGCTGCAACCCGCGGGCCGTTTGGCGGGCTGCCGAGGATGTGGCCGCCGCGCCGGAGGCCCGTGTGCTATAATATTGGGCACACAGAAACTTGCAGCGACGGCGCAACCTGCGGGGGCGCGCCGCGCGATTGCCATACGCCAGGCGCAGGTATGCGATTGACATTTTTGGGCACCGGCACATCCATGGGCGTGCCGGTCATTGGCTGCGAGTGCGCGGTGTGCACCTCGCCCGACCCGCAGAACAAGCGCTTGCGTACATCGGCGTTGCTGGAAGCCGATGGCCGGGCAATTCTGTTCGACGCCGGCCCCGATCTGCGCCAGCAGGCGCTGGCCGCCGGCATTCGCCGCGTCGATGCCGTGCTGCTCACGCACGCCCACGCCGACCATATTTTCGGCCTGGACGATTTGCGACCGCTGAATTTCGCCCAGCGCGCCGCCATCCCGCTCTACGGCACCGCCAACACCCTGGCCATGGTGCGCGAGCGCTTCGGCTACGCGTTTGTGAACAGCTCAGAAGGCTCGACGCGGCCGGCGCTTGAGCTGGTTGAGATCCAGAGCAGCGTGCCTTTCGACATTGGTACTATCACGATCATTCCGTTCGATGTGCAGCACGGCAGCTGGACGATCACCGGCTTTCGGATTGGCCGCCTGGGCTATGTCACCGATGCAAGTAGCCTGCCCGCCGCGTCGCTCGCTGAGCTGCGCGATCTCGACGTGCTGGTGCTTAATGCGCTGCGCCACGCGCCCCACCCAACCCACTTCTCGCTCGACGAGGCGTGCGCCGTGGTGGCCGATCTGCGCCCGCGCCAGGCGCTGCTGGTGCATATGACTCACGATGTCGAGCATGCCAGCGTGGATGCTGGGCTGCCCGCGCCAGTACACCTCGCCTACGACGGGCAGGTCGTTGAGATCCGCGATGCGTAATCTACGATTGGGCGTCGTAGCCCTGGCATTGCCGGCGCGCACGAGTGCATGAAGAAGCGGTTCTGTGGTACGATAACAATGCGATCAAGCAACGTTCATATCTACAGTACTTTCACTGCGGCGCGTGTGCCGTATGGTATTTGGCTAGGCTCCTGCCGGGCACAGCTTTTACCGTTGCGCGCGAGTGTGCTTGTTTGGCACATTGCTGGCACGCCGCAGCTGCATAGATTCGGAAAACCATGCGTATTGCGATTGATGCGCGCCTGAATGCCTACCGCCAGGGTGGGATTTCTCAGTATACGCGCCAGCTGCTCACGGCTTTGCCTGATACAGCTCGCGACGACGAATTTGTGTCGTTGCAGCACCGCGAACACCTGCGCCCGCTGGCGCTCGCGCCAAACGTGGTGCGGCGCAGTGTCTACACGCCCCCGCATCACCGCTTCGAGCAGTGGACCATGCCGGTGGAGCTCTTGCTGGCCCGCCCGAATGTTGCGCACTTCCCCGATTTCGTAGCCCCGCTGCGCCGGCCCTGCCCGGCGGTCGTGACGATCCATGACCTGGCGTTTATGCACTACCCCGAGATTCTCGACGACGCCGCGCGCGCCTACTACAGCCAGGTGCGAACCAATGCGCCGCGCGCCGAGGGCATTATTGCCGTTTCGGAAGCTACGCGCCAGGATATTGCGCAGTTCATCGACATCCCGATCGAGCAGATCGACGTGATCTACGAAGCCGCCGCGCCGCTGTACAAACCGATTCCGCTGCGCCCCGGCGAGGCGCGCGTGCTGAACTCGACCCCGGTGGAAGCTGGCTCGTTCCTGCTGTTTGTGAGCACGCTGGAGCCGCGCAAGAACCTGCCAACGCTGCTGCAGGCGCTGCGCATCTGCCTCGACCGGCGGCCCGACGCGGGCTACCGGCTGGTGATTGTCGGGCGGCGCGGCTGGCGCGACGAGCCGATCTTTGCGGCGGTGCGCGACCTGAAGCTGGCCGACCATGTGCTGTTCGCGGGCGGCGTGGGCCAGTACGATCTGCGCTGGCTGTACAACGCCTGCCGCATCTATATCAACCCTTCGCTGTACGAGGGATTTGGCCTGCCGCTGCTTGAGGCGATGGCATGTGG
>LJCR01000617.1 GCA_001399705.1 Kouleothrix aurantiaca | reverse complement strand
TGCGCACGCCTCCAGCGCGCTGGTTCGTGCCAGCGCTCGGTATCGTAGCCGGGCTGGCTGCGCTGCTGGTGTTTGCCTTGCTGCTCGGCGCTGGCGATATTCGCACGGCGGCCAGCCCGCCGTCACGCCTGTTCATTACCGAGCGCAGCCGCGGGCAGGTGCTGATGCTCGACCCCGCCACCGGCGCGCAGCTTGCCGCTGCCGCTCTGGGCGAAACGCCCGCCGCAATCGTGTACGACGCGGAGCGCGCGCAGCTGTATGTCGCCCTTCCGCACGCCATCGCCGCGCTCGACCCGGCCACGCTGGCGGTGCGCTGGCGCTGGCAAGCGCCGCAGGAAATTTCTTCGAACGCAAACATCGCGCTCCAAGCGGCGGGCGGGCGGCTGTACCTGCCGCAGCCGTCGGGTGTGATCGCGCTTGATGTAAGCCGCGACGCGCCCGCAGTTGCGCATGTGTTCGCGCTGAACGCAAGGCCGCAGGCGCTCGCGCTCACCCCCAATGGTGCAACGCTGCTGGCGCTTGCGCCGACCGAGGCGCGCCTGTGGAGCATCAACACGGGCGAAGGAACTGCCAGCTCGCAGCAGCTCGCCCAGCCCGACGCCACGCGCAGCGGCTGGCTGGCGCTCAGCCCCGACGGCGCGACATCGTACGCCTTACTCACGCGCGTCGGCTCCGCAGCCACCCCGACAGTCTGGCAGATCAATCAGCGCGACGGCGCGAGCACCACGCTTGCGCTCGGCAGCGCGCCCGCGCCATGGGATTTCGCGCTGCTTGGTGGCGGGCTGCTGGCCGTGCCGCGTGGCAACGGCACGCGTGGCGGCATCGAACTGCTGTCTACCGCGCCGCTCAGCCAATCCGCCCAGCTCGACGCGAGCTACGACCAGCACCATATTGTCGTGGGGGCGAATGGCGAACTGTTCGGGCTGAACTTCTCGCACGGCACCGTCACCCGCTACGACGTTGCGGGGCGCGCGGTGGCGTGGCGCACCCCCGCCGACACTGGTATCTCGCCCTGGGATGGCGTTCTGGTGCCATAAAGGTTCATCAAAGAATATGTTGACCAGCCGCGCCCTTCGATACAGCCTTACGGCTTGCTCAGGACGCGGCGCTGAAGAAGTTATTTTTAGAACAAGCAGACTACGCAGATGAGCGACCGCATATCTGTGTAATCTGCTTGTTCTGTGGATTGATCACGTTCTCATTCCAACGTTGAGATGACCCTGTTCTGCTACAATCGCTCGTTGACATGCGGCGCGCGAGCGTGCCATAATGCGCTTCTTTACGCGAAAGGAAGCGCGCCATGGCCGAAGCAAGCGATCTGCTCACACTCTACACCCGCCTTGCGACGCTCAAGCTGCTGCCGCGCGCCGGCTGGCTGCAGCGCGGCGTCGCCCAGCCGGAAAGCGTCGCCGAGCACACCTTTGGCGTGGCGGCGCTGGCGCTGCTGGTTGGCGACATGGTGCCCGGCCTGGATCGCGGCCGGCTGCTAGCGCTGGCACTCGTGCACGACATGGCCGAGGCGCTGCTGGGCGATCTGCCCGCCTCGGCGCGGCGCATCCTGGGCGCAGATGTGAAACATGCCGCCGAGCGGCGCGCGGCGAATGAGCTGTTCGGGGCATTGCCGCAGGGCGCGCATTACCTGGCGCTATGGGAAGAATATGCCAGTGCCGCCACGCCCGAGGCGCGGCTCATCAAGGGCCTCGACCGCATCGAGATGCTGGCGCAGGCACTGGCCTACGAGCGCGCCGGCAGCCGCGCGCTGGCCGAGTTCTGGGAAGGCGCAGAGCGCGGCTGGGGCGATGAATTTCCCATTCTGGCGCAGCTCGCGGCCATGCTGCTGGAGCGGCGCTAGGCACACCAACGCAAACACGCCCCGGCACAAGGCCAGGGCGTGTTTGTTTTGGCGTATCAACTATGCAGCATCACAGAGCAACGTGCTGGTAATATGTGGTTCCCCACTGCTCGACGAAAGTGGTGTGACGTGTGCAAGAACGTGAGTATGATGTGTGATAAAGCGTTGTGCCAGGATGTCGAGTACGACGCAAGTGCGATGTCGGGTTGAGTTTTTCGCGAGCAAGATGCGTTGATACGCCAGATTGTGGTTCGGAGAGTGAAGTGAGGTGCTACAAAACCGTTCCACGTGCATACTTTACCATGCGCGGGCAGCAGCGGCAATGCGCCATAGGTCATCCCTGGCACGACCGGAGGTACTAGGCTCACCCCTTCCGCAAAGTACTACTGCGCCCGCGCTTGCGCCTCCCCGCGACTTCGGATATACTACGGGCGCGGCGCAAGCCAATGGGGCGGTAGCTCAGTTGGGAGAGCATCTGCTTTGCAAGCAGAGGGTCCGGGGTTCGAGTCCCCGTCGCTCCACCACAACACAAAGCCCTGGAACCGATGTGGTTCCAGGGCTTTTGCGTTGGTGTAGACTTTCGCACGGTTCAAACTTCCGGGCGTAAGATTATCGCAAATCAGGATGAACGAGCGGACGAGATTTTCTATTCACCAGCCAAAAATAGCCATCTGCACCGTTTACTTCTATGACGCGCATAAAGGAGGGCAAGCATGGCAAATCACAAGCGCAAGCGCGCCCGCAATCAGCGGGCTGGCTGCAAGCTGTGCAAGTATTGGAAGATTAACGGTTTCACTACTGAACGCCCAGATGGCGAGCGCTTTAGCGACCACCGGCGGCGCGTGCTGGCAAAGGAGCAGGCCGAGCGACGCGGCGACGAGTGATTTTACAATAGCTCCTCGCCATCGAGCACGCTGTAGGCGTAGCCCTGCTCGGCAAGAAAGAGCTGGCGGTTGTGGGCAAACTCCAGCTCCTGCGTGTCGCGGGTGACGAGGGTATAGAAATGCGCCGCGCCGCCAGGCTTGGGGCGCAGCACGCGGCCCAGGCGCTGGGCTTCCTCCTGGCGCGAGCCAAACGCGCCCGACACCTGGATGAGCAGCTCGGCGTCGGGCAGGTCGAGCGCAAAGTTGCCGACTTTCGAGATCACCAGCGCAGGGGCTTCGCCGCGCCGAAACAGATCGAACCAGCGCTCGCGCTCGCGCTGCGGCATTTTCCCACTGATCAGCGGCACAGCCAGGTTGTCGGCAATATATTCGAGCTGGGCCAGGTACTGCCCAATGATCAGTGCGGGCGCGCCCGG
>LJCR01000616.1 GCA_001399705.1 Kouleothrix aurantiaca | reverse complement strand
TTGGGGGCGCGGAAGGTCAGCCGGTAGGCCAGGCTGCGCTTGCCCTCGCCCACCTCGCCAATCTGTTGCCCGCCCGCGCCATAGCCCGGCCGGCTGTAGCCGCTGTCGGGGCGGGCCTGCTTGCCGCCAACGTAGTTCTTGGGCGTGCGGTCAATAGGGGGGAGGGAATAGGGAGTAGGGGATAGGGAGGGATTGCCCTTGCCATTCTTCGATTTTGATGGTGATGCAGCACCGTTTGTGTCGCCGTTCCCCATCCCCAATACCCCATCTCCCATCCCCCGGCGCACGTATTCGTACAACCCTTCCTTGCCGCCCTCGCGCCCGTAGCCGCTTTCGCGATAGCCGCCAAAGCCAGCCGCCGCGTCGAACTGGTTGGTGCAGTTGATCCACACCACGCCGGCCTTGATCTGGCGGGCGATGTCGAGCGCCTGATTGATGTCTTCGCTCCACACACTCGCGGCCAGGCCGAAGCGCGTGTTGTTCGCCAGCGCCACCGCCTCGGCGGGCGTGCGGAAGGTGCTTGCCACCAGCACCGGGCCGAAAATTTCCACCTGCGCAATCGTTGCGGCGGGCGCGACGCCGGTGAACAGCGTGGGCGGGAAGAAGTAGCCGTCGGTTGGGCAGGCCCACGAGGGCTGCCAGAGCGTCGCGCCCTCGGCTTGGCCCTGCGCGACCAGCCGCTCGATCTTCTGCAGCTGCGCGGGCGCGACAATCGCGCCAATGTCTACGGCTTTGTCGAGCGGGTTGCCGACGCGCAGCTTTTCCATGCGCGCCCGCAGGCGCGTGTTCAGGCGCTCGGCCACGCCTTCCTGCACCAGCAGGCGCGAGCCGGCGCAGCACACCTGGCCCTGGTTGAACCAGATCGCATCGACCACGCCTTCCACCACGCTGTCGAGGTCGGCGTCGTCGAACACGACAAACGGCGACTTGCCGCCCAGTTCAAGCGAAATTTTCTTGCCGCTGCCCGCCGTCGCCGCGCGGATGAGCTTGCCCACCTCGGTGCTGCCGGTAAAGGCGATCTTGGCGATGCCGGGGTGATTGACGATCCGCTCGCCCACCTTGCCGTCGCCGGTGACGATATTCACCACGCCGGGCGGCAGGCCAATTTCCTGGCAGATTTCCGCGAACAAGAGCGCGGTCAGCGAGGTCCACTCGGCTGGCTTGAGCACTACGGTATTGCCCATCGCCAGCGCGGGCGCGACTTTCCAGGCCAGCATCAGCAGCGGGAAGTTCCACGGGATGATCTGGCCGACCACGCCCAGCGGCGCGTAGCCCGGCAGCTCGGAGGCCATGAGCTGCGCCCAGCCGGCGTGGTGGTAGAAGTGGCGCGCAACCAGCGGGATGTCGATGTCGCGGGTTTCGCGGATGGGCTTGCCGTTGTCAAGCGTTTCGAGCACGGCCAGCAGGCGCGCATGCTTCTGGATCTGGCGGGCCAGCGCGTACAGGTAGCGCGCGCGCACATGCCCGGGCGCCTGCGACCAGCCCTCGAATGCGGCCTGTGCCGCTGCAACGGCGCGCTCGACTTCTTCCTCGCTGGCCTGCGTGAGCTGCGCGAAGGGCTTGCCATTGGCCGGGTTGACGCTGTCGAACAGGCGGCCATCGCCCGGCGCGGTCCATTCCCCGCCGACGAACATGCCAAAGCGGCGCTCATGCGCGTCGAGCCAGGCGTTCGCGGGCGCGGCGCTTTCGGGCGCGGGGCCGTATTCCATGGTTTCGAGAATATCTGCAACTTGCATGGGTATGCTCCAGTTGGCAGTCGGCAGTTGGCAGTGGGTGCGATCAACTGCCGACCGCATACTGCTTACTGCAAACTAGGCCATTGGGTGGCGGAACGACGCCGAGTACTGCCCGGTGACGAAGTGCTCAAGCTGCCGTTCGATATCGCCCAGCAGCGAGCTTGCGCCGAAGCGGAACAGGTCTGGCCGCAGCCAGTCGTCGCCCAGCTCTTCTTTCATCAGGATCAGCCAGTCGAGCGATTGCTTGGCGGTTTTGATGCCGCCAGCCGGCTTGAAGCCGACGTTGTAGCCAATGCGCTCGTGGTACTCGCGAATGGCGCGCACCATCACCAGGCTCACGGGCAGCGTGGCGTTGGCAGTTTCTTTGCCGGTGGAGGTTTTGATGAAGTCGGCGCCGGCCATCATGCACACCAGGCTGGCTTTGGCGACATTGCGCAGCGTGCCCAGCTCGCCAGTGGCGAGGATCGTTTTCATATGGGCGTCGCCGCAGGCTTCGCGGAAATCGCGCACCTCGTCGTAGAGCGCCTGCCAGTCGCCGTTCAGCGCGTGCTGGCGCGAGATCACAATGTCGATCTCCGCCGCGCCATCCGCCACCGAGGCGCTGATTTCGCGCAGCTTGAGCGGGTGCGGGTTGAGGCCAGCCGGGAAGCCGGTGGAAACTGCCGCGACGGGAATGCCCGAGCCGCGCAGGGCTTCGACGGCGGTGGCGACAAAGGTGTGGTAGACGCACACCGCGCCAACGTGGATGCCGGGCACGCCCAGCGCTTCCAGCAGGTCGGCGCGCACAGGCTGGCGGGCCTTGCCGCACAGGCGCTGCACCGTGCCGGGCGTGTCGTCGCCCGACAGGGTCGTCAGGTCCATGCACTGGATGGCGCGCAGAAGCCACGCGGCCTGCCATTCCTGCTTGACAGTGCGGCGGCCGGGCAGGGTGGCGGTGCGGCGCTCGATGGCGCTGCGGTTCACGCGCACATCCTCAACCCAGCCCAGATCAAGCGGGCAGCCGGGGTTGCGCTCGGCATGCGGGGCGACCGGCGCCGGTGCCGAGCGGCCATTCTTTGGTTCTTTCACATGCGCTTGTACCATATTTTCCTCACTCTGATGCGCCGAAATTATAGCACAGGTCGCGGGCGTATTGGCAAGTTGCAGGTTTGCGAGTTACAGGTTGCAGGTTTGGACGAACTATAGTGCGTTGCGGATGAACGACAGTGCGGCACGGATGAATGGCTCTGCGGCGCGGATGAATGACTCTGCGGCGTGGACCACCGACCACGGACGACGGACGACCAGCGCGCCTGATCTAGCCACGCAAAAAAACGACGGCCCGCCACGTTCCGTATTTAGGGGATAGGGATTGGGGGATGGGGCAATAGGCAAACGACGACCGGCCACGTTCCGTATTTAGGGGATAGGGGTTAGGGG
>LJCR01000615.1 GCA_001399705.1 Kouleothrix aurantiaca | reverse complement strand
GCCTGTACCTGGCCGACCTCGACAAATACCCCGACCCCGAGCGCGACGCCGCCGAGACGACCATGGCCGTGCAGAGCCTGGGCTGCGCCGTGCAGAACATGCTGCTGATGGCCTATGGCCTGGGCCTCGACGGCGGCTGGATGTGCGCGCCGCTGTTCTGCCCCGACGTGGTGTCGGCGGCGCTTGGGCTTGCGCCCGGCCTCACGCCGCACGCGCTGATCACGCTGGGCTATGCCGCCGCCGACCCGGTGCGCCGGCCGCGCCGCCCGCTCGACGAGCTGATCGTGCATTTTGAGTAGGCGCGGTCAAAAAGCAGGAGGAAGCATGAATCATCACGATGCGCTTGAGTTTGGCCCGATCCGCGACGACGAAGTCGAGACGACCAACGCTCTGCTTGAGCAGGCGCTGACCTTCCCAATTGGCGATATGGCTCCCTGGCTGGCCGCGCTCGGCCACGAGAATGTGCGCGTGGTGCGCCGCAATGGCCGCGTGGTCGCCGGCATGGGTATCATCCCCATGGGCCACTACTTTGGCGGGCGCAGCGTGCCGGCTGGCGGCATCACGGCCGTGGGCGTCGCGCCCGACCAGCGCGGCAGCGGCGTGGGCCTGTTTATGCTCCAGCTGTCGCTGATCGAGCAGCAGCGCCAGGGCGCGCCAATCGCCACGCTCTACCCGGCCACCACCAACTTCTACCGCCGCTCGGGCTTTGAGCGCGCCGCCCACCGCATTATCTACGAGGTGCCGCTGGCAGGGGTTGGCGTGCGCGACTACGCGCTCGACGCCGCGCCAGCCGCGCCTGAGGAATACGCGCTGATCAAGCAGCTCTACGCCCAGAAAGCCGCGCAGTCGTCGGCTCTGATCGACCGCCCGGCGTTTTACTGGGACAACTTCCTCGAGCCGAAGACCAAGCGCTCGTACAAGTTCATTGTGCGGCGCGACGGCGTGCCCGAGGGCTCTGTGGTCTTTATGCACGCGAGCTTTGGCGAACATTTGCAGGTGCGCGACTACGTGGCGCTCACGCCGGCCGCCGGCCGCCGCATTCTGACGCTGCTGGCCGACCATCGCTCGATGGTGGAGACCATGCGCGTTCCCGGTGGCGCGAACGATGGCCTGCTCTTCCTGATGCCCGAGCAGCGCCACAAGGCGCACTGGTCGCTCGACCTGATGCTGCGTGTGCTCGACGTGGCGGGCGCGCTCACGGCGCGCGGCTATTCGCCCGGCGTGCAGGCCGAACTGCACCTCGACGTGGACGACGCGCTGCTGCCGAACAATCGCGGGCGCTTCGTGCTGCGCCTGGCCGATGGGCGCGGAACGGTGGAAAAGGGCGGCAGCGGCACGCTCAAGCTCGACGCGCGGGCGCTGGCTGCCCTCTACAGCGGCTACCTGACATCGCACGAGCTGGTGGCGGCCGGCATGCTGGCCGCGCCACCCGAGGCGCTGGCCGCCGCCGGGCTGATGTTCGCCGGCCCGCGCCCGTGGCTGCCCGACATGTTCTAATGCGCTTTCAGCGCAGGGGTTGGGGGTTGGGGAATAGGGATTGGCAATTGCCATTCTGTTAAAAGTTTGCAGGTTCTGCGGTTGCAGGTTGCAGGTTCTGCGGTTGCAGGTTTGAAGGTTGCAGGTTCCGTGGTTCCGTGGTTCCGTGGTTCTCGGTTCTTGGTTCTGCGGTTTCAGGTTCTGCGGTTCTGCGGTTCTGCGGTTCTGCGGTTCCGCAGTTCTGGCTACAGGTTCCGTGGTTCTCGGTTCTCGGTTCTCCCAACGAACGAGGAGTTTTTCATGATTGTGACGCTTGCGGGTGGCGTGGGCGCAGCCCGATTTCTTGAAGGCGTGGTGCAGGTGGTGCCGCCCGAACAGGTGACGGCAATCGTCAACACGGGCGACGACATCACGCTGCACGGCCTGTATATTTCGCCCGACGTCGATATTGTGACCTACACGCTGGCCGGGATTGTCGAGCCAGTGAATGGCTGGGGCATCGCTGGCGACAGCACCAACACGCTGGGCATGCTCAAGCAGCTTGGCGTTGACACCTGGTTCCTGCTGGGCGACCGCGACCTGGCTGTGCACATCCGCCGCACCGAGCTAATGCGCGCCGGGCGCACGCTGGCTGAGATTTCGGATGAATTTCGGCGCGCGCTGGGCGTGGCCACGCAGGTTCTCCCCATGTGCAACGAGCCGGTGAGCACGCATATCGACACCGACGCGGGCCTGATGCACTTCGAACACTTTCTGGTGCAGCGGCGCGCGCAGGATGCCGTACGTGGCGTGCAGTTTGTTGGCGCCGACGTGGCGCAGCCCGCGCCGGGCGTGCTGGAAGCGATCCGCGACGCCGAGGCGATTCTGATCGCACCAAGCAACCCGATCGTCAGCGTCGGCACGATTCTGGCGGTGCCGGGTGTGCGCGCCGCAATCGAGGCGAGCGCCGCGCCGGTGGTGGCGGTGAGCCCGATTGTTGGCGGCGCAGCGATCAAGGGGCCGGCCGCGCCCATGCTCACCGCGCTGGGCTACGAGGTCTCGGCGCGTGGCGTGGCGCAGTGCTACGCCGGCCTGATCGACGCGCTTGTCATTGATCAGGTTGACGCCGCGCTGGCCGACGATATTCGCGCAATGGGCATCGACGTGGTGGTGACGGATACGATCATGCGCGGGCCGGCCGAGAAGCGCGCGCTGGCGCAGGCCACCCTCGACGCCGCGCGTCAGGTCGCGGCTTAAGCGGGCGCACAGCTCTGAACGATAGGCACCCATGCTCGCTGCAGTTGTTCCGGTGAAAACGCTCCCGCAGGCGAAAGGTCGGCTCGCGCGTGTTCTACACCCCGCCGAGCGCCGGGCGCTGGTGCAAACCATGCTTGGCGATGTGCTGGCGGCTCTGCTGGCGACCAGTGGCATCGCCCGCGTGGGCGTGATCAGCGCCGACGCGGATGTGCTGGCGCAGGCGCGCGCGCTTGGCGCCGAATCGCTGCGTGACCAGGGAGCCGACCTGAATGCCGCGCTGGCGCAGGCCGCCCGCTACTACGCCGCCGAGGGCGCGCCGGGCGTGCTGGTGCTGCCAGCCGACGTTCCGCTGGCTACGCCGGCCGCGCTGGAGCAACTGATTGCAGCGGCGCCAGAGCAGGGCGCGGCGATTGTGCCTTCGCGCGATGGCGGCACGAATGCGCTGC
>LJCR01000614.1 GCA_001399705.1 Kouleothrix aurantiaca | reverse complement strand
CCCGATCAGCGGGTTGGGCGGGATGGGCAGCGTATCTATGCGCTCAGCCGCCACGCCGCGCCCGGCCGCCAGGAATTCGGCGCGCTCACTTGCGGCGATACCAAGCAGATCGGCCAGCCGCGCCAGAAACGGCCGCGACGGCTGAAACTCGCCGGCCTCGATTTTGCGAATCGTGATCTCGGCGCAGCCAACCTGGCGCGCCAGCTCGGCCTGCGTCAGGTCGAGCGCTTTGCGCCGCTGGCGAATCATCTGGCCGAAGCGGGTGCTGCGTTGCATAATTGTGTGCCTTTGTGCCGCTGGGAATTGCGATTCTGGCCGCGTTGCATTATAGCCCGAAAGTGTTGAGTTGACAGGTTGCAGCGGGGGCGTATCGCATACGCCTGTTGCAGGTTTGAAAGTTGCCGGTTGGTAGTCAGCAGTCGGCAGTCGGCAGTCGGCAGTTTTCACGCGTTCAAATCTTCGTGCCTTCGCGTCTTCGTGGTTCCGTATCTCCGTGCCCTGACGGGGAAAAGTCGTCGTTCGTCGTTCGTCGATTGCCCGCTATCGGTTTTCTATCGGTTTTTCTATCGCTGGGGCGCTT
The DNA here is from genome assembly GCA_001399705.1 of Kouleothrix aurantiaca. GTDB lineage: Bacteria > Chloroflexota > Chloroflexia > Chloroflexales > Roseiflexaceae > Kouleothrix > Kouleothrix aurantiaca. Next base: position 2,579 of record LJCR01000614.1, on the reverse strand, counting down.
GCGGTGGCGCTGCGGATGTGGTCTGATCAGGGCACCGCAATTTCCGCCATTTCGTATGTGTTGCAAAGGAGCACGTATGACCCACGAGCCGTCACCACGCCGCGCATTCGCCATCCGCTGGCGCGGCCAGCGCCGCCTTTTGGCCGCGCTGCTGATTGGAGTCCTGATGATTGCCGCGACTGCCGTGCCAGCGCTGGCCGCGCCGCCGCAGCCAGTCGACCCCAGAAATCCCGATTTTGGCCCGAATGTCATGGTCTTCGACCCGAGCATGCCGACCAGCCAGATCCAGGCGGCCGTCGACGCCGTGGCCGCGCAGCAGGTGCCGAACCAGTTCGGCAGCCAGCGCTACGCCCTCTTGTTCAAGCCCGGCACCTACGGCACCACCGCAGCCCCGCTGAACTTCGAGGTTGGCTACTACACCGAGGTGGCTGGCCTGGGCCGCTCGCCAGGTGACGTGACGGTCAATGGCTCTATCTACGTGCACAACCAGTGCGATGCGAACGGATGCATAGCGCTCAACAACTTCTGGCGTTCGCTGTCGAATGTGACGATCAATGTGGCCAACCCGAACGGCTGCTACACCGGCGAGTTCTGGGCCGTCTCGCAGGCCGCGCCAATGCGCCGCGTTCACGTCATCGGCAACGGCCAGAACATCACGCTGATGGATTATTGCACCGGCCCGTCGTTCGCCAGCGGCGGCTTTATCGCCGATTCGAAGTTTGAAGGCCAGGTTATCAACGGCTCGCAGCAGCAATGGCTGACCCGCGACAGCACCCTGACTGCCTGGACCAATGGTGTGTGGAACCAGGTCTTCTCCGGTGTGGTGAATGCGCCCGCCGAGTGCTTCGGCGTGCCTGGGTGCGGTCCGTATACCACCCTCGCCACCAGCCCGGTCACGCGCGAAAAGCCTTTCCTGTATATCGACGCGTCGGGCAAGTATCGGGTGTTCACCCCCGCGCTGCGCCGCAATTCTTCTGGCACAACATGGGAGAATGGCCCAACGGCCGGTTCGTCGCTCCCGATCGACGAGTTCTTTATCGCCAAGCCTAGCGACAGCGCGCAGGTGATCAACAACGCGCTCGCGCGCGGCCAGAACCTGATCCTCACGCCGGGCATCTATAATCTCAACAAATCACTCGACGTCAAGCGCGAAGATACCGTGGTGCTGGGCCTGGGCCTGCCCACGCTGGTGCCGCAAAACGGCTCGGCGGCAATGACCGTGGCCGACGTGGCGGGCGTGAAGCTGGCCGGCTTTATGATCGACGCCGGGCCAGTCAACTCGCCCGTGCTGCTGGAAATCGGCAAGCGGAACGCGCACAAGAGCGACAAAGACAACCCGACCTCGGTGCAGGATGTGTTCTTCCGCATCGGCGGCGCGGCGCTGGGCAAGGCCACCACCAGCATGGTTGTGAACAGCGACTACACGCTGCTCGACGACATCTGGGCCTGGCGCGCCGACCACGGCAATGGCGTGGGCTGGACGCAGAATACCGCCGACACGGGCGTGATCGTCAACGGCGACAACGTGACTGCCTATGGCCTGTTCGTCGAGCACTACCAGAAGTACGAGACGATCTGGAATGGCAACAACGGCAAGGTCATTTTCTACCAGAACGAAATGCCCTACGACCCGCCGAGCCAGGCCGCCTGGATGTCTGCGCCGAATGTGAAGGGCTACCCGGCGCTCACGGTTGCCAATGGCGTGAAGAAGTTCAACGGCTATGGCATGGGCAGCTACAGCTTCTTCAACCAGGGCGTCGACATCTACGCCGATAATGCCTTTGTGGTGCCCACAACCCTGCCCGCCGGCAGTATGCACGACCTGCTGACGATCTTCCTCGACCCGAGCAACGGCAAGGGTGGCATCCTGAATGTCATCAATGGCACCGGTGGCTCATCGACCATCGCCAACCCCGACGTGCCGGTGACTGTGGTGAATTAACCCGTAGCGCGAAACAATCCACCGATTATACTCAGTACTCTGGAACATACGCTATTTCATACAACGGGCAAGCTTCCAGGAAGCTAAGCGGGTTATCAGATTGAAGGAAAACTAGCCTGAGCTTCCTGGAAGCTGAGTGTAAGGAAATGTATGTTCCAGAGTACTGAGTACTCTGGAACATACGCTATTTCATACAACGGGCAAGCTTCCAGGAAGCTAAGCGGGTTATCAGATTGAAGGAAAACTAGCCTGAGCTTCCTGGAAGCTGAGTGCAAGGAAATGTATTTTCCAGAGTACTCAGCATGACAATTCCGAAGCATTCATCCATATTTGATAGTACACAGACACGGCGTCTTTTCCGCGCGGAAGAGACGCCGTGTCTGTATCTTGCGAATATTTCCTGCAAAGGCGCGTCTTTTTGCACGCCTACCCAAGCAGCGGCTGCAGCGTAGCCCGTAACTGCTCGATGTGCGCCCATTCGTCGCGCTTGTCGCCGTAGATCAAGGTAAGCACGCCGTCGAAGCCGGCGGCGTTGATCAGCGCGGCGCAGCGCTCGGCGTCGGCGGCATTCACCGCGCCGTCGGCGTCGTAGCGCGCCTTGAAGTGGATCGAGCTGGCGCGCGGCAGAATCTGCTCC
>LJCR01000613.1 GCA_001399705.1 Kouleothrix aurantiaca | reverse complement strand
TGTTCCAGCGGCGCAAAGTTATCGTGCGGTCGTGCTCGGGCTTGCGCACGCGCACCGCGCCGCCCGCCACTCGCCCGACGCGCCGGCGCACTTCGGCAATGCCCATCCCATGGTCAAGATACTCGGCAAAGACCGCGCGCAAGCCCGCCAGCGCCGGCCCGGTGAACTGCGCCGGGTGCTGCAGATTGTAGGTCGCGACGGTCAGGAAGTGCACGCCAAACAGCTCGGCGTCCTGCGCTTCCCAGGCGATCAGCACGCCCAACATTTCGTAGCAGCCCAGGCCGTCGGCGGGCGGCGCGCCACACTCGGGGCAGGGCGCGGGTTTCTCATTTGCCAGCATATTCCTTCCTTGCCCGGCGGTGCGTGGCTGCTATTTCGGCTGCGAAAAATTGCTGCCCTGGAAGGTGGCATTCTGCGGGATGAGCAGCTTGACGCTTTCCAGGAAGTCAATATCCACCGTCGCGGCGCTCGCGCTCACATCCAGCACATGGCCGCCGCGGCTTTTATCCGCCGAGATCATGTGGAAGTGAAAGCCCGGCCGACCAATGCCGCCAAGATATTCCGGCAGCATATAGCCCACCAGCACCGCGTCGATATTCTGCGCCTCGAACACAACCTGCTTGGCAACGGCGTCCGTCAGCGCGGGGTATGGCTCGGCTTGCTTGGGCACGCTGCGATACTTGAGCGTGGGAAAGGTGCCGCTGATCCTGAATGCGTATGGCCGGTTTGGGCTGGGCAGCTGCTTGGCGAGAAATGCCTTGAGCTGGTCGAGATTTTGCAGCGGCTCGCTGATGCGCAGCTGCTGGTTGCTGTGGAAGAAATGCACATCGGCAAATGGCGTGGTCATTGCCGCATCGGCCACGCGCACCGTGCCGTCGGCCGAAATCTGGTAAAACACCCCGTCCAGCGCAACCATCTCGCCATCCAGGCCAGAAAACGTGCCCAGCCCAAAATCGCCATCCTGCGCAAGCTGGGCGTAGGTCACATCGCCATTGAACTGCCCGCGCTGCAATGCCGGGTAGGTCGAAACCTGCGTGAGCATTTCGGGGTCGGGCGCGGCGGCTGATGTGCCGGCCAGTGAGGGGATCGACCCGCAGCCCGCCAGGCCAAGCGCAAGGCTCATAAGCGCGATCGAGCAGCGCGTGTGCAGGCGGGCGGGCAGAATGGGCAATCGGCGCATGCGATTGTTCCTCCACTATGAGCTTCTTCAACAGCAGGGTGCCGCTATTCTACCGCGTTCGCCGCCCGTTTATTCCAGCTTGAGAATCAACTCCTCGTCGTTTTCACCGCACAGGGCAAAGCCGCACTTCTCCAGCACCCGCCGCGAGCCTTGGTTGTGCTTCACCACATGCGCGTACAGCGGGCGCTCGGGCAATTCCTCAAGAAAGGCGGCCAGCGCGCGCGTGGCAATGCCGCGCCCCCAGAACTCGCGCCCGATCCAGTAGCCAACATCGCGCTCGCCATCCATCTCCCAGCTGCCAATATCGCCCGCCACCTGCTCGCCGGCCAGGATGGTTTTGATGATATTCGACGGGTTGGCGCTGATGCGGGCGTGGTGCGCCAGGAATGTATCCCAATCGCGCGCGGAGAAGCCCGCCATCTCGAAGCCCAGCGGGTCGCTCTGGTTGGCGAACAAAATTGGCAGATCGCTCTCGAGCCGGTCGCGCAGGCGCACGATGGGTGTTTGCTCGGGCATGGTTTCTCGCTTTCCTTAGATGAATGACGACTGACGACCGACGACTGACCCTTCGACAAGCTCAGGGCAGGCAGACCAACGAACGAATAGTTCACCACAGAGGCACGGAGGTTTTGAGTTGCATTTTGCAGGTTGGAATGTTGAAGGTTCGCCCGCTCTGCGCTCCTCCGTTCACCCTGTCTCCTGTCTCCTGTCCCCGGGAATTATACACATCCCACCCACCAGCAAAAAATGTCGTGCAGGTTTGCGCAGCCCGGCCGCGCTCGATAGCAGCACGACACCCCACGCCTAGAATGCGCCTGTCGTCAGCGGGAGGACCATGTCATGACTATGTCGAGCGACCCGGCCAAGCACGACGGCTCGTTCATTGTGCGAATCTGGTGGGAGCGCACCGATGACGATGCCAAAGGCGGCCACTGGCGGGGCTGGGTGCAACATGTGCGCAACGGCACGCAAATCTACTTCGCCAGCCTGAGCGATCTGAACGCCTTTATCGAGGCGGAAACGGGCATTCCACCGGATGGAAGTGCCACGCCACGCGGGCTTGGCTAGCGCAACACGCTTTTCTGCTTTGAAAGGATGCTGGCATGAATGGCAAGGGCTTCCTGGGAACGAACGCATCAGTCCTGGCCGACATTTCGCTGGTGCTGGGAATTGTCGTTGCGCTGATGCTGACCGTCGGCATGCTTCTGGCGGTCACCAAACGCTACAACGCGCACCGCTGGGTGCAAACGGTCGCAGTGTCGATCAATGTCGTGCAGGTTCTCGCGATTATGGTTGCGTCGTTTTTCAAATCTGCCGCGCCGGGCATTCCGCAAAAGCTGAACGAATCGTTCTACAGCGCCGCGCTGATTCACGCCGCGCTCGGCTTTATCACGCTGATCTTTGGCACCTTTGTGATGCTGCGCGGCAACAAACTGGTGCCGCAGGCGCTGCGCTTCAAGAACTACAAGCTGTTTATGCGCACGGCCTATGCGCTCTACATCGCCGTGACATTGCTGGGCGTGTGGGTCTATAGCGTCTGGTATGTGAACAACCCCGAGCCAGCGACTGCGACCGGCGGCGAGGCCCAGCCGGTGGCGCAGAAGGCGAATGAGCTGACGGTGCCGATGCTGAACTTTGAGTTCAACCCGAAAGAGGTGGTAGTGCCGGTGGGCGCGACGGTGGTGTGGGTGAACCAGGATGGCGCGCCGCACACCGCTACCGCCGACGATGGCGCGCTGTTCAAGTCCGATCTGCTCTCGAAAGGGCAGAGCTTCAAGCACACCTTCGACAAGGCTGGCGAGTTCCCGTACTTCTGCAAGCTGCACGGCAGCGCGGGCGGGCAAGACATGGCTGGCATTATCAAGGTTGTGCCAGCCGACCAGGCGCCGCCGCTGGTGGCCGCCGTGCCGCAGGCCGCCGCGCCCACGCCACAGCCCACGCCCAACCCGCTGCCGGTGAAATACTTCGGCCAGCCCAGTGGCAC
>LJCR01000612.1 GCA_001399705.1 Kouleothrix aurantiaca | reverse complement strand
TGGATAAGCTGCATCGCAATATGCGTATCGACCACCGACGTGCCGGTGATATCGACAAGCACTACCTGCGCGCGGTCACGCATAATCGCGCCCAGCTCGGCCTGCAAAATCCGGTCGGCGCGCGCCGCATCGATCGAGCCAATGAGTGGCAGCACCAGCACGCCCGGCAGCAGCGGCAGGAGTGGCGCCGAAAGCTCGAGCACGGTTTCCTGCAGCACGCGCTGCGTTTCCATCAGGCGCTGCAGGTCGTTAATTGTTTCCTGGCGCGTTTGAAACACGCGCGCGGTGTCGAGCGCAACCGCCACCCGGTCGCCCAGGCGGCCCAGCAGCTCGATAGCCAGAGGATCTGGTGCAGGCTCAGTCGACTCAATCACCACAATGCCAATGCGCTCGGTGAAAGCCAGCGGCACCAGCATGGTGTGGCCTTCTGCACCTGGAACGCGCAGCATTGCTGGCGCAGGCGCGGGCAGTGGATACGCCAGCCAGTGCATGCCGCCCACTGCGGTGCCAAGCGCCAGCAGGTTCTGCGCATCAGTATCGCTCAGCACCTGATCCGGCGGCAAGGCGGCGCGCTGCCGATCGAGGCTGTAGCGGGCCGCACATATGTATGCGCCGCCGTTGTAGCGCCAGAGGGTGCCAGCGTCGTAGCCCGCAAGGCTGCAAAACGACTGCAGCGAAAGCTCGTACAGCTCGGATTCGGGAATATCTGGGCGCAGCGCATCGGCAATATTGACAAGCGACTCAAGCGCATCGAGGCGGCGGTGCAGCATTGCATGATCGTCCATGACGGCTCCCTATCAGCGACTTTGCGTATTATAGCGAAAAGCCAGCTATTTTGCGCACCCCAGCTCCCGCAGCTACGATCCAGCCTTGTCGATACCAGCATCACCGGCCGCAAGCAACGCAAGCGCTTCGCTCACGCTTCCCGCCACCTCGTACAGCCGCCGGTAGCGCTCGTGCGTAAAGCCGCTTGCGAAGCCACGTTCGAACTGCGCCAGCAGTGGATCGAAGAACCCACCCGCGTTCACGATAATAATAGGTTTGTCGTGGTAGCCAAGCTGGCGCAGCGTCAAGATCTCCAGTAGCTCTTCCAGCGTGCCGAAACCGCCAGGTAATGCTACAAACGCGGCTGCGCGCTCGTCCATCATGCGTTTGCGCTCGCGCATTGTCGTAGTGACGATGAGCTCATCGGCCTGCAAATAGCCCACTTCGCGATCAAGCAGAAACTGCGGGATGACGCCAACGACGTGGCCGCCAGCTGCGTGCACCGCGCGCGCCAGCTCGCCCATCATACCCACGCTGCCCCCGCCATACACCAGCCCCATGCCCTGCTCAGCCATCGCCGCGCCAAGCTCGCGCGCCAGCGCAAAATAGTCTTCCGCAATCGCATTGCTCGACGCGCAGTACACACAAATATCCATCAATTTCCTTCTCTAGCTGCAGGCGCACGACATGCTATACACACCCTGCCATTGCGAACGAGAAAGCCGGCTATGACTATACCATTGTCTCACGCGCCCGACAATGCCGAAGCGGGCGAACTGCCAAGCTACTGGCGCAGCTTGCACGCCTACCACTGCTCACGCGCTACCGAACTGCGCGCAATCATAGCGACCCTGCCGCTCACCCGCGATGCGCGCGTGCTCGATCTGGCCTCAGGCGATGGGTGCTTTAGCGTGTGGCTGGCCGAGCGCGCCGGCCATGTCGTGGGGTAGATTCTTCCAGCGCATTCTTGGCGCTGGCGCGCGAAATGGCCGCCGCCAGCTCACATGCCACGCGCATTAGCTTCGAGCATTGCAATGCGGCGCAATTGCCATTTGCCGAGGGCAGCTTCGACCTGGCCTGGTGCGCAGAGCTTTTATAGCCTGCCAGACGCGCAGGCAGCACTGGACGAGATGCGCCGCGTGCTGCGGCCCGGCGGCACCACTTGATCTGCCCGGCATTGACGAAACAGGCGCGTAGTCGCAGCTTGCCACAAACGCCGAACACCGCGCCACCGGGCGGAAGCGAGGCGCGGCGTTGATTTCGTTTGTGCGCTGGCGCTACAAATGCGCGCCGCAATTATGGCAGAAATGCGCGCCCGCGCGCGTGGGCGCAAAGCAAGCCCGGCACAGAGGCAAGTGCGAGCCGGGCATGGCACCAAGCGAGCGCACGCGCGGCTCGTGGCGCGGCCTACGGGCAGGCGATGCTGCGTCGGCCATCACGCCCAGGGCAAGGTGCTGCACCAGGTGCCCACTATCGATCTGCTCGACGCGAATGCCCAGGCGCGTGCGCTCGGCGCGCAGCGGCTGGATGCTGTAGCGGGCGATCTGCGGCGAACCCCAGCGCGCGGCCAGCAGCGTTGGCTGCTCGGCGATGATGCGCCAGCTTGGCGAGGCGGCGCGCACCGTTACGCGCAGCGAGGTCGTGGCTTCGAGATGCGCGCTGGAAAGCTTAAGCGGGCGGCTGCTCTGATGTTCGTCGGTGGCGATTGGCGCGCCCACCCACACCAGCAGAGAGACACGGCAGCCCACTTCAAGCGGCTCATCGAGCGAGCAGCCTTCCAGCCGTGTGTTGAGGTGTGGCGTCGCAAGGGCTGGCGGGGTAGCCTTGCCCTGCACCAGCGGCGCCATAGGGGTTGTTGCGCGCGGGGCCAGAAAGCGCAGCGCGGCGCGGCCAATCCGTATCTGTGCGCCGTCGGAAAGGCGTACCGGCTCATCAGGCTCGGCGGGCACCGCATTCACAAATGTGCCAAATGTGCTGCCTAAATCAACGAGATCAACGCCACCTGCCTGCGCTAGCAACATGGCGTGAACATGCGAAACTCCATCCGAATCGAGCACAATATCATTATCGGATGTGCGGCCAATCGTCGCAGATCCAACCAGATCGACGATTCGTGACGGACGACCGCGCTCCTCGATATGGAGGTGCCCGAACATACCATCTCCAAGCGTATTTTGACAAGCCGCGGTAGTTTTATTCTATCACACCGCGCAAGAGCCTTTTGACGCCTGGTTTCACGGGCAAAACCGCCTGCACTGCATCATGCCAACGAAGCCGCCCTGTCGCGTTGGGCCGCCGGCACGGTAATGGAAAACACCGAGCCGTGCCCTTGCTCGCTTTCAACGCTGATCGCCCCGCCATACAATTCAAGCAGCGCCCGGCTGATGCTCAGCCCCAATC
>LJCR01000611.1 GCA_001399705.1 Kouleothrix aurantiaca | reverse complement strand
GACAGGATCAAGAGTGCGACACGCGTCGGTGATGCGTTGGCCGGAGATACGAGCGGCGACGCATCGGTAGCTGGGGATCCAGGGGGTCTTAGGTAATATCGCCCGAAGGTATGAGGCGATATTACCTAAGATTGTAGTGACCAGAACCGCGCCAGGCGCTACGTGCGACACGCTATGGTGCGTGGACGATTTACGGCCCAGATGGCGCGGCCGAGGGATGCGTCCCTTGGCAATAGTGGCGTCTTAGGTAATGCATCGCACGATGTATACGAAACATTACCTAAGACGCCAGGGAGCGCGTTGTGGATCAGACCCAGATCATTGAGGCCCTGTCGGAGCTGGATCCGGACGAGCTGCAGGCGATAGCAGCGGCACTGCGCGATCTGCTCGCTGCAAGAGATTCGCCGACCACGATGATGTCTGCGCCAGGCGTGGTTGCGGAGCGCATGGTGCGAGGTGTGACCTACCGCCTAGAGCATGTACGCTGCGGGAAGCCGCAGTGCCGTTGCGCAGGTGGAGCCTGCCACGGCCCCTACTGGTATGCCTACTGGTTTGTGAACGGTAAGACCCGCAAGCGCTACATCGGCAAGTATTTTCGCACAGTTCAGCGCGAATAATAAAGAAGGTATGGCAACGGTTCGTGCTTTTTGGCGCCACAGAACGATCGCTTTTCTAGCTCGTGGGGCCACGAGTATCGGCAAAACTTCATTGTCGACAGTGTCATTACCGCAAGCCTACGATGCAGCCTGTACCACCTCACCCTCGCCGGCGGCATCTGCGATCATGTCGATTTCCAGCTGGGTTTTGCGGTGCTTCCTGAACGTTATGATCTGTTGAACACTGGCCCCGGCTCGCCGAACCAATGGCGCAGCCGGGCAAAGGGACGAATCCAATCGCGGTGGATACGTTCTGCAGGATGCCCGCGCCCACACACGAGTTGCACCGCGTGATAGGTATTTCCGTCGCGAAGGCCCTTCGCGATGGGGCTGCGCCAACGTCGCCATTTTGATCTCTCATCGCCCAATCCCTTCTCCCACAAGGGGAGAAGGGGACGCTTTCATGGACACTCAGGATAAGATATAGCGGAATTGTGCCTCAATCCAATGATGTGCCGATACTGTCCAGTGTCTATGCGGCTGTGCATACGAGCCAATGGCATCGGCTCGCTACTAGGGTAGAATACAAGCGCACAATATCAATAGTGATGGCAAAGTGGCGCATAAAGGGCAGAAGCTCTTGGCCCCATAGGGGAGCAGCCAAGAGCCTGCCCTTTGTAATCACCTCAAAGCTTTCTCACGCGTGGTAATGTGGTTCTCCCTCACTTCCTGTGGTCCAAGCGAAAAATCGGGCCTGGCAATTTTGCGCTACTGCGTCGATATGCCATGCCTGGAATCTGCCCCACACAAAGTGAGGGAGAACCACATTACAAATCGTGACGCTCTCGGAAGGCGCAAAAAGGTAGAAGCTCTTGGATCCCAATATGGACACCAAGGGCTTCTGCGCTTTGTGATGAGCTATTTCTTACTCACGTCCGATACTGTGTGCTATGATGAATCAGGAGGGACACGTTTGATCATCGCCGATCGGGCAGATACGTGACACATCCAAGTCAGTTCTACCGAGCTTTCTCTATTCAATCGGTCTCGCTCCTTTCGCCTGCCCTCTTCTTTACCCTCGTCGTTATGACAGCTCAGTGTACCGAGACTCCGATCGTGTCCGGCGATCATATATCCGGGCGGTGATTAGGTGCGTAGCGACCGTGCGACACCCTCCTACAAGAACGCGAAGGCCCGAGCTTCGATCGCCTGATCCTCCATCGTGACGCGGGCACGCTGGCGCATGTGCTCGGCTCACGAGACCACAACGAAGGTTTCCAGGTAGCGGTTGGGATCCACCAGGTCGCGAAAGAGATCCTTGCTGACGGCGCCCTCCCGGTGGCGGAAGATTCGCATTTCGCCCATCGCCTGGAAGCAGGCGATGGTGGCGTCCCGCGCGGCCGCGTCGTCGGCCTGGGCCTGGAGGCGTAGGAGCTTGCCGACGGCGGTCTGGTCGCTCTCGCCGGGGATGACGCGTTGTGCTGCTCTCGCCTGCGCCAGGTCGAGCACTTCCATCAATATGTCGCGGGCTTCGTCCGGGCTGAACCGGATCACGCCGGCGATCTCGGCACCGAAGCGCGTGGCCGCGGCACGCTGGGCCGATTCGCAGCTCATCGCTCGCTCCCCTCAAGTTCTGGCACGGGAACCGGGTTCATCTCGAAGCCATAGCGCTCAGTCGCCGCAACGTGGCGCCTGTCATTCGGCGGCCGGTACACTTCCTGGAGACGCATCGCGGTCCACCAGCTCTGCAACCACGGCTGCGGCTCGCCCGCAAACGCGACCGGCGGGCCTGAGGCAGTGCCATCGGTGCCGATCGGGTAGCGCGCGAGCGTGTAGTGCTGCTTCTGGCGCGCCTGAGCCCAGGCGCCGACCCAGTGCAATACTTTCGCGACGACCGGGTTGGCCTCAGGCAGGTCACCGCGGCTGATCGCCATATCGAGCCGGTCGAGCGCGAGGGTCGGGCCGACCGACTTGTGCGGCGGCTGGCCGGCAAGCCGCTGATAGCTCTCGCGGCGCGACTCGGCGATTGTGCCAATGATGCCGCTGCGGTAGTAGTCGCCATCGACCTCGCCGCCACGCAGTGCGTATGCGACGTGCTCGGCGACGCGCTGCGCGCCGCCATCCCCGCGGGCCATCCGGTCCAGGTAGCGCTCCAGCTCGGCGCGGGCCTCCTCCAGGGACGGCGCCGTCGGTCGTTTTTCAAAGACGTGTGACGGGTCGTCGATCGCCTGCTGTACAAGCGCTAGCACCGTCGCGTCATCCGGCTCGGGAGGAAGTGAGATGTGCCGATCCGGTGGCGGTGGCGGCGCCGCAAGATCGACGATCGCCTGCGCCAGCCGCCGCTCCATATTAGCAAGATGCCACTCATGCCTGGAGGATGCACGGTCGATGTACGTCACCAGCTCGACACCGCGCAGCGAGCGTAGCCCGAGCGAGGGCTGGGCCGCCCGGAGCTGCGCCGCCGCGTAGGCCAGGATAGCCTGGTCGAGCCCTGAGGCGGTCCGCTCGCCTCCGGCAATCGCGCGAATAGCGGGGTAGCGGGTCAGCAAGTCAGCCGCGCACTGAAAGG
>LJCR01000610.1 GCA_001399705.1 Kouleothrix aurantiaca | reverse complement strand
TTGTGACGTTTTCGCCCGATGCGACGCTGGTTGTCGATAATGAAGGAGCCGTGCGCTTTGTGAACCCGGCTGCGCTGGCCATGTTTGGGCGCAGCCGCGAAGATTTTGTTGGCGAGCGCTTAGGCTTTTCGATGGAAAACGAGAAGCCGGTGCAGATCGACATTATTCGCAAGGGCGAGCAGTGTGTTGGCGAAATGCGAGTGGTGGACATTACCTGGGATGGGCGGCCGGCCTGCCTGGCTACGATTCGCGACATAACCGACCGGGTGCGCGCCGAAGCAGAGGTGCGGCGGCTCAATGCCGATCTGGAGCGGCGCGTGGGCGAGCGCACTGCCGCGCTGAGCCTTGCGCTTAAACGCATGCAAGCGCTCTACGAAATCACGAACGACGCAATCGGATCGGATGACCTTGCGGCTGGCTTACAGCGCACTGTCGACCATATCAGCGCTGCAATTGCTGTAGACCGGGTTGTGCTGCTCTGCTGCGACTGGCAGGCTGGCGCAATCGAGCACTTTGTGTATGGCGGGCCAGGCAAGGCGTTTGTCAGCACCACAATTAGCTATAAAGAAGTGATGGCGGGGCTGACGGGCTGGGCCGTGCGCAATCGGCGGCCGGCGATCTCGCCAAAGAATATCATCGACCCGCGCGAAAGCCTGCTTACCCAGCAGCGCCGCGACGAAACAATGGCTGGCTCGATTGTGGTGATACCACTGATTTACCTGGATGAGGTTTTTGGCACCCTGACGGCGATTAATGCGCCCGATGAGCCCGACTTCAGCGCCGACGATATCGATCTGCTGACGATGATCGCGGGCCAGGTGGCATTTACCTATGCGCGCGCGCGCCTGACCACACATCTGCGCCAGGCCAACATTGCCCTGGCGGCCGAAGTCGCCGAGCGCGCCGCGCTGAGTCGCCAGCTTCAAGAGCAGGCCGAGCACGCGATTGCGCTGGCAACATTCTCGCAGGCGCTGGCAGAAACGCGCCACGAGATGCAGCCGGTGTATGTAACAATTGCCCAACATATCGCGCAGCTCTTCGGCGGCGCTTGTGTGGTCACACTGCTGTCGGCCGATGGCGTGTGGCGCCACACCGCCGCGACGGCTCACGCCGATCCCGAGCTGCACGCCCTGATGGCCGAGCTGCGCCCAAACAAGCCAGTGCCCGCGCATGAAGGTATTGTTGGCCAGATCATTGCAAGTGGGCAGGCGCTGCTTGTTCCCGTGGTCGATGCCGGCGAGCTGCACCGTTGGATGCACCAGAAGCAGTATCCCTACAACCAGCGGGTCGATACCGGCACCCTGATGATCGTGCCGCTGCACGCTCAGACCCAAACCATCGGCGCGCTTGTCGTTTCGCGCGATCAGCAGGGCGCTGCCTACACCGAAGCCGACCAGCGCTTTCTGCAAAACCTGGCCGACCGCGCCGGGCTGGCGATTGAGAGCGAGCGTTTGTTTCTTGCCACAATGCACGCGCGCGCAGAGGCCGAGCGCGCAAACCAGGCCAAAAGCGAATTCCTCGCAACCATGAGCCACGAATTGCGAACGCCGCTCAATGCCATTCTTGGCCGCTCGGAATTGCTGCTGGAAGAAATTCTCGGCCCGCTCAATCACAAACAGGGCGATTCAGTGCGCCAGATTGAAGAAAGCGGCCGGCACCTGCTGGCGCTGATCAACGATATCCTTGACCTTTCCAAAATCGAAGCCGATAAACTGGAGCTTGATATCGAGAACGTCGCGATCGAAACGGTGTGCCGCCAAAGTATGCGCCTTGTGGCCGAGATGGCGCTGAAGAAGCAGATCGCGCTGTCTGCTGAGATTGCTCCTGAGGCGAACATCATTGCAGCCGATCAGAAACGGCTGAAGCAAATTCTGCTCAACCTGCTTTCCAATGCGGTGAAATTTACCCCTGAGCATGGGAATGTTGGGCTGGAAGTTGCGGCGAATGCCGCAGATCAGACCATCACTTTTAGCGTATGGGATAGTGGAATTGGCATTGATGAAGAGCAGATTGCGCGCCTGTTCCACCCTTTTGTGCAGCTCGACAGCGCGCTGAACCGCCGCTACGCCGGCACCGGCCTGGGTTTGTCGCTGGTGAAGCGCTTAGCCGAGCTGCACAACGGCCATGTCAGCGTCAAAAGCACGGTTGGCGTCGGCAGCCGCTTCAACGTCACGCTGCCCTGGCGCGAGCGTGGGCTGGCAAATAAAAAGACAGCAGAGGCCGGGGCGCCTGCTGTGCCGAACGAGTTGTACTCTTCTGGCGGGAACGTGCCCCGGCAGCCGCGCATTGTGCTGGCCGACGACAACCGAGCGACAAGCGATCTGCTCGAGGATTACCTGTGCGCCCATGGCTACGATGTGATTGCCGCGCACGATGAGCAGGCCGCCATTATGGGCGCGCGTGCGGCGAAACCAGCCATCATTGTGATGGATATCCAGATGCCGGGGATGGATGGGCTGGAGGCTATCCGCGCTATTCGCGCCGACGAGCAGTTGCGTGATATTCCGATTATTGCGCTCACCGCGCTTGCACTGCCGGGCGATCGCGAGCGCTGCCTCCAGGCTGGCGCCGACGAGTATATTGCCAAGCCAGTAAGCCCAAGCAATCTGCTCGCGGCCATCGAGTTTCGGCGCGAACGCGGGCGCGAAAAAGCCTGATGCGCCGATAGTATTCAGGAGCCAAGCGTCGGTGCGTTATTGGCCGGTTCTTGGTTCTCGGTTCTGGCTGAACTGCGCCTACTCCGCTGGCTGAGCCGGGCGCAAAAACGCGGCGCGCACGGCGGGCTGGAGCATATACACCGCAATCGCCGCCAGCACAATCACCTGGAACAAAGCGTTGCGCCCCAGCACCAGCGCGTTCTGAAACTGGTAAAAGCCCAGCACCGCGCACATCAGCAGCGTGGCGAAAAAGGCCCAGCGCTTGCCGCCCCACAGCCCATAGCCGATCACCAGAAAGTAGCCGCCGTACAGCAGGTAGATAAACCAGGGCACGCTGGCCGTGCCAAGCAGTGGCAGAATGATCGCGGCGAGCAGCAGCGCCCCGCCCGCCAGAAAGAGCAACGAAGCGAGCGCATAGACACCGCGCGGCAGCGTGCGGTCGTTTTGTATCGTTTCGGTTTTAAGCGATTCGGTCATAGCATTCCATCCCTTGTTGTGGTTCGTCAACGCC
>LJCR01000061.1 GCA_001399705.1 Kouleothrix aurantiaca | reverse complement strand
GCGGACACAGCGCAGCCCGACACGACGGCGGCCGCGGAGCCGCGGCACTGGTGGCGGCCGCTCCTGACCGCGATGGAGCTGGACGCGCTCAATGAGCTGCGCATCCGCGCCAACAAGCCGCACCTGCGCCACGATCGCCCGCTGCAAAGGTCGCACCAGGGTCGCCTACCGCCTCCTCGACGGCCGGCTGTACGCCGTCTGCCGAGGCTGCGGAGGGGGTGACGCGACCGCGGACAGCCCGGTCACCGAGTACCCTGACGGCGCTGGGGCGTGCTATCTCTGTGACGGAGAAGGAATCGTCCCGCCGGGCGAAGGCTCGTTGATCAGCGGCCGTCGCTGGTCGGAGCGCGACGGTGGCGTGATCGTCGCGCGCGGGTACGTGTGCGAGCAGCATCAGGCCGGGTTTGAGAGCTGCGCGTTTGCATACACCAGGACGGGACCGGCGGCGGACCGGTCCCGTCGACGAAAGCAACAATCATGACAATCACCGACACGAACCAGACCACCGCGGCCGCCGCATCTCGCGCGCCGCAACCGATCGCACAGGGGGTCCTGCGTGAGATTGGGCTTGGCCCCGAGGGACTGACGCTCGGTGTCGGCGCGGACCGGGTCACGTTCTCGGCATTAGGCGCCTTTTCGCCCGCGGGGCTGAGACAACTGCACGGGACCGCCGTCACCATCACCGAAGTGGCGGCAGGCCACTATGCGATCGCCGGCCCAACCGCGGTCGAAACGATCCTGGCGGACACTGCCGAGGTTATCCCCGCCACCAACCCACACGCAGGGGCGGAAACTGTTCCCCCACAGGTCTGAAATAGAAACAGTTTGGGTTCTTCAAGACTTGCCGGAAACCACACTATATGTAGCGGTACGCCAGGGACTAAATCGGCGATAGCCCTCTAGATCAAGCGTCAGCCGTTGAAATAGGTGCGCAACGTTTCGCAGCCCATAGCAGCGCCGTTTGAGCACTTTCAGCTTGTTGTTGAGCCCCTCGACAAAGCTGCTGGTCTGATGGCTGATAAAGTAGTTTGCAATCAGGTCGAGCCGGCTTGAGAGCAGCTTCAGAAATGGATCGAAACACCGCAGAGCGCTCTTTTCGACCCGCCTGCGCCACAAACGCAAGCGCCGCATTCCATCGGCCTTTGAGCGCGCCGTATCAAAAATGCGGGTCAACTGCTCACGCAGCACATACGCTTGTCGCAGTGCTGGACTAGCGGCCAGTAGCGTTTCCAATCGTTCCTGGTCGGCCGTATCGAGCGCATCAGAACGCTTGCGGAAGGGCCAAAGTGTGTGCTTGAATGTATCGGCCGCCTCGGTGGGCAGTTCCTTCTTGAGCCGTCGCACTTCCTGCTTGCGCAAGGTGTCAACGCCGTCACGAGCGTGACGGATCACATGAAAGCGGTCAAGCACAATCGTCGCATTTGGCAGCGCCTCCTCCACGGCGGTAATGTAGCCCTCCCACATGTCGGTGCACACGGTGGTGATATGTACTCGGATAGCCTCTGGTATGTTCAGCAGCCAAGCCACCACGCTTGCCTTGAGCCGATCGGGCAACACCGCCAGCACGTGTAGGTCACCGCGTTCAGTTTGGGCACTAATGACGGCGACAAAGTCACGATGGCCCTTGAGGAGTGCAATCTCGTCGATGCCCAAGGTCGCAAACGGTTCGAGAGCCTCCCACTCGACACTGCTGGCAATCCAGCGGTCGAGAATGCCGAGCAGGGCTGCATAGGTGACATCTTCCTTCGCTTCGACATCGGCGATGGTGCTGTTGACAAGCTGAAGGATGAGATGTCGCTCATAGGCTTTGGTGTGCAGCGCATTCGGGTCATACCAATCGAGCTGTTGCGTCGTGGTAGGATGGCCTTCGCACCAGGGACAGCGGAAACGCTTGGGACGAATGCGTAAATACACGACCCGACTGAAGCTCGGCAGATGGCGCAGCAGCCGTGGCTCGTCAACACCATGGCGTTCGCTGATGATACGCCCGCAGCGCCGGCAAGTCGTACTACTCAGCGTGCTCTCGACAGTAAGAATGAGTTCACCATCCTTGGTCAGCTCTGTTTGGAGAACACGCACATCGGGGATATCAAGCGGGATTGAGATCAGTGGGTGCTTGGGCATCAGATACTACCCTTGAGAGCAGGCGCGAATCCTGGCACAATTCTGTATCATCTCACGCCGCTGTGCAACCACTACATCTAGTGCCACCTACGGCTAGTCTTGGAGAACCACAGTTTGCCGCGTTTTTGGCATCGCGGCCTGGCGGAAGGTTCTGCCGCATCCCAAAGGGGCATTGTGTGTCCTGCGACGAGGAATTAAAAATCGCGTGTCGTGACTGGGGTGCGCGGGCCGCGGTGCAGGGCCAGCCTGGCCCCGCTGCTGCCGGTGTGTTGATTGATATTGGCAGCGCCGCCCGCGCCGCTGCCGCCGCGTAGCGCGAAGACGTCACGACCGCCCCGCTCACCGATCTGCTGTTTGCCGACCCGTCCTGGCGCTCGCGCATCGATGATCGGTTACCGGGTACGACGACACGAATGAGCAGCACGTGCGCGACCTGAACGACCTGATCAGCCATCTGCCGGTAGACCCCGAGCGGCGTTCTGGATGCGACCATTCCACCGCCTGGCGCCAGGGTGACGATGCCTGCCTGCCAGATGTTCTAGGCAATCGAGCGCAGCGCTGCTCACGGCATGCCCGGTGCAAGGATCCGATGCGGCTCGTGGCAGCCATCATGCAGCTTCACCTGCGCGGACCAACAGCAATGGGCGGCCCACCCGACCGGCGATGCGTGGCGCGACGCTCCCTGCCAGGATGGCATCCAGTCCCGCCCGCCCGTGGCTCGCCATCACGATCAGGTCGGCATCGTGGTCGGCAGCCAGATTAAGAACGGTCGGCACCGGGTCGCCACGCGCGACTTCGGCCGTCACCGCCACCCCAGCCGCTTGCCACGCTGCCACGATCGGGTGCAGATAGTCCACCGCCCCCTGCTCCGCCAGATCAAGAATCGCCCGCATGGTCGTCGGCAGCAGTAAGCCCGCCGCGGCGCGCTCGTCCGACAGCGTCGTCAGCGTAGGAATGACCAACACCAACTCCAGTTCCGCCGCGAACGCCCGCGCCATCACCCCGGCGAGCGCCAGAGCTGGCTCGTGGGCCGGCGTGCCATCGAGCGGAACGAGGATGCGATTCAGGTCGAATACGGACCTGCGCTCCGCTGCCCTCGGCGGTATGAGCAGGATCGGCCGCGTCCCCTGCCCGAGCACCTGCTGCGCGATGCTCCCAAACAACACCCCGCGGAGACCGCTCCTGCCGTGCATGCACAGGATGACCAGGTCGACGTTGATCTCCTCCGCATGGTCAACGATGCTGCGTGCGACGTCGCCTTCCCTGGCGCCATGCACATGGGCTGTGACCGCGATACCCGCCGCGCGCAAGCGCTCAGCGACCACGCCAAGATAGCTCTCGGCCTCAGCACTATCACTCAAATGCCGCTCACCGTGGATCGTCGCGGGCGCCGCTTGCTCCAGCACGTGCAGCAGCGTCACCGCTCCATGGAAACGAGCGGCCATGCGTTCAACCGCCGGCAATACCGCCTCGGCCAGCTGCGAGCCGTCCAACGGCACCAGCAAGCTGCGAAACGGCTGTGACCTTTCCTCGGCCATGGGCTTCACCCCCCAAGCAACGTCTGGTACAACAGAAAGACATTCAGGCAGACAATCAGGCCGGCGACCACCGCGGCGATCGCCGTGGTCAATCGCCGATTGACGAGCACGCCCATCAGATCCTTGCGCCGCGTGAACAGGAGAAGCGGGATCAGTGCAAACGGGATGCCGAAGCTCAGCACGACCTGGCTGATTACCAGTGTACGAGTTGGGTCAAGGCCGATGGCGATCACCACGAGCGATGGCAGCATGGTCACGACACGCCGCACCCAGATCGGGATCGAGCGATGCAGGAACCCTTGCATAATCACCTGGCCGGCCATGGTCCCGACGGTCGAGGAGGACAGGCCCGAGGCCAGCAGCGAGATCGCGAACACCCAGCTCGACGCTGCACCCAGCAGCGGCGCCAGAGTCTGGTGCGCCTCTTCGAGCGTGCCGATCTGCGTCAGCCCGGCGCGGAAAAACGTTGAAGCGGCCATGATCAGCATGGCCGCGTTGACCAGGCCAGCCAGGCTCATCGCGACGATCACATCGACCAGCTCGAAGCGGAACAGCCGGCGCAATTGCTGCGGGTCGCGCGTGACGATGCGCCCCTGCGTGAGCGCGGAGTGCAAGTAGATCACGTGCGGCATCACGGTGGCGCCAAGGATGCCAGTGGCGAGCAGCACGCTCTCGGTGCCGCTGAACTGTGGAACGACGGCGTGATAGGCAATTGCGCCCCAGTCTGGCCGGTCGAGGAAGGTTTCGATGATATAGCTGAGGGCGATCACGCCGACCAGCGCGGTGATGACAGCCTCCAGCGGTCGGAAGCCATAGCGCTCCAGCCCGAGGATGATGAACGTCACGATCGCCGTCAGGATGCCGCCCCAGAGCAGTGGAATGCCGAACAACAGCTGGAAGCCGACGGCTGCGCCCAGGAACTCGGCCAGGTCGGTGGCCATCGCCACGATCTCAGCCAGGCCCCACATGCCCCAGACGACCCGCCGTGGGAACTGCTCACGACACATCTCGGGCAGGTTGCGGCCAGTGGCGATGCCGAGCT
The DNA here is from genome assembly GCA_001399705.1 of Kouleothrix aurantiaca. Lineage (GTDB taxonomy): Bacteria > Chloroflexota > Chloroflexia > Chloroflexales > Roseiflexaceae > Kouleothrix > Kouleothrix aurantiaca. The sequence goes on along the minus strand of LJCR01000061.1, from coordinate 3,898 downwards.
TGGCCGACAGCGCCTGGATGAGCATGGCCATCAGATTGCTGGCGAGGATGACCCAGACCAGCAGATAGCCGAATTGTGCGCCGCCCTGGATGTTGGTGGCGAAATTGCCGGGGTCGATATAGGCCACGCAGGCGATGAACGCTGGGCCGAGGAAGGGCAGCAGCCGGGCGAAGAATCCTTTCTTCGCCTGCCCACCCAATACCTCGGTCGCTGCACGCACTGTCTCAATATCACCGGGCCTGACCCGATGTGGGGTGGTTGATTCAGGCGGCATGCTCCTGGCACCTCCTGGTATGCGCCGTGTTATTGCTCAGTGCAGTTACTGATTGCGGCCTGGGCCAATCACGGTCTTTACCTCTGCTCGTGCTGATGCTCGTCGAGCGTTTTTACTCAATACCCGGCCGTCTGTATATTATACTCAAAAATTTATTAGCCAAGCCTAAGATTTCTGCTGCGCGGTCTATGGGCCGTCAAATATCCCCGTAACCTGGCAAGTCGACTGGTCGATTGCACCGTATCCATGCGCCGCTGTTGTATAGCCGTTGTGGTATCTGCCACAACGATGCGGCAAAACGCACGATCTTTTTGTCCGATCCCTCATTGCGTCCACCGATCTCTGCGCCCGTTTGACGGCTGTCCCACAAATACGTTACGCTTTTCACAAGAGGTGCCTGTCCTGAATCAGCACCTTGTGGTAGTGTTCAAGCGAGGAGAGATACGGATGACATTTCGACGATGTATGGCGCTTTCCATGCTCGTAACCCTGCTCATGTTGCTCGCAGCCTGTGGCGCGTCCCGACCGAGCGCCGCACCTGCTGCCGCTGGGGCTACTGCGGCGCCGCCGGCGAGTCCTACTATGGGGGTGGATCAGGGTAGTATGCAGGGAACCGCAGCCGCGCCGATGACGAGCGCCACAGCGGGGATGGACCATGGCGGAATGCAGATGGGCGACAGCAACGCCCCCTACGATGCTCAATTCATCGATAGTATGATCGCGCACCATCAGGGCGCGATTGATATGGCAAACCAGGCACTCAAAGAAGCGAGCAAGCCCGAGCTCAAGGCGTTAGCCCAGAGCATCGTGACAGCTCAGCAAAGTGAGATCAAACAAATGCAGGAATGGCGGAAGGCCTGGTATCCAGATCTGGCATCGACTGCCGGTATGGGCATGGATATGGGCGATATGCAGATCAGCGCCGATACCAGCAAGCCGTTCGATCAGCGCTTCATTGAGGCGATGATCGCGCATCATCAGGGCGCAATTATGATGGCAAAGGAGGCCCAGCAGAAGGCCGAACACGCTGAAATCAAGACACTGGCCGGCGCGATCATCACGGCGCAGGAGGGCGAGATTGCGCAGATGCAGCAGTGGCGGAAGGCCTGGTTTGGACAGTAGTGCCGCGCGACCGATAGCACGATGCTGGGTGAGGTGAAGCGGCGAACCTCGCCCAGCGCACTCGGCGCGCAGGATCGGTGCGATGGGCCTTTCTTCAGCAACCTGCGTGATCATCTTCACACCCGCCACCCTCCAGCGTGAAGCGTGGCGGGCGCTGCTTTCCCAGCAGCCGGGTCTGATCGTCGCGGGCGCGATCAACGATCTCGCTCAACTCGCCGCGTTCCTGCAGCCGGGCCAGCCGACCACACTCCTGCTCGACCTTCCGGCTCCACAGCTCGACTTCATTCGCCAATGCCGGACGATCAGCCCCGAGCCTGGCATCCTGGTCCTTGTTCCGTCTTATGACCTGGCCGACATCCTACCGCTCCTGCAGGCCGGCGTAACGGGATGTATCTCGCGCGACGACTCAGTCAGCGATCTTGCCTGCGCGATCATCGCCGTCGGGCGCGGGGAGTTGGTTTTGCCGCCGGCACTCGCTACGCGCGCGCTTGCCGCCCTGGCCCGCGGCGAGCCGATACAAGGAACGCTTGCCGAGCCGCTCTCGGATCGTGAGGCGGATGTGCTGCGTCTGCTCGGCGCAGGCCTGACGAATAAGGATATCGCCCAGACCCTGATTCTGAGCGTGCGAACGGTCGAGGCGCACCTGCGCAACATCTTTGCCAAGCTCAATGTGCGTTCGCGCACCGAGGCGGCGCTGTGGGCAGTGAAGCACGGCTACGGATCTGCGGGATAGGTGATTTCACCTACGGGTCATCTGGTCTTTTCGCCGAAGCCGTATCACGTGTGGAGGTGTACACTACCGGCATACGAGACCGGTATGCTGAAAGGACACGGCAATGGCACAGATAGTCAGTTCGCTGGCATCTACAACGGCTCAGCACGCCGAGCGGGAGCAGCCCGTCGGCAGCGTCCGCTTTGATTGGGCAATGGTTGCGCTCAGTGGGGGGCTGGAAGGGGGAGCCCATTTGGATGCCTGGGCGAATGAGCATGGCCGGGTGGACAACAGCTTCTTCACACCGTGGCACGGCGTGCTGTATTCGGCGTTACTGCTGGTGGGGGTGTTTCTGGCGGGCGCCTTTCTCAGAAACATCGTGCGCGGCTACACCTGGCGGAGGGCGCTCCCGATTGGCTATGGCCTCTCACTCCTCGGGGTGCTGGTGTTCGCTGCCGGCGGCATCGGCGATATAATCTGGCATAGCCTTTTCGGTATCGAAAACGATCTCGAGGCACTGCTCAGCCCGACACACCTCATGCTGGCGTTTGGCTGGGTGTTGATTGTCGGCGGGCCGTTACGCGCGGCCTGGCAGCACACAGATCAGGCGCCGACAACTCGGGCGGCGGCGCACTACCCGAAGGTCTTTGCGTTGACGTTCATCCTCTCGGTGTTCACGTTCTTTACGGTGTACGCCAACCCATTTGCACACGTCCTCGCGGTTGGCGGGCAGCCAGAGGTTCAGGGTGAATTTGGAAAGGCGCTTGGCGTCGCGGGGTTCCTGCTCCAGCCAGCGTTGCTGATGGGCCTGCTCTTGCTGGCGCTGCGGCGTTGGACGTTGCCGTTCGGCAGCCTCACGCTGGTGATCGCGCTCAACACCGCCTTGCTGAGTGTCATGCACGATCAGTACCTGATGATCCCAGTTGCCGCCCTGGCGGGCCTCCTGGCGGATGGGCTGCTGCAGTTCTTACAGCCGTCGGTGGAGCGGCCAGCCGCGCTGCGGATCTTCGCGTTGGTTGTGCCTGCCATCCTGTATACACTGTACTTCCTGACCCTCATGCTCACCGTCGGTATCGCGTGGTCGACGCATCTGTGGGTTGGGGCGATCGTGCTGGCAGGTATCGTCGGGCTGTTGCTGAGCTACCTGGTCTTGCCGCCCTACCAATCGGCGGTGCGCCGAGCGATGTGACTCGATACCGATAAGCATCAGGTTGCTGACGATATTTGGATTCGACAACTTTGCAAGAGTAGAAAGGGATCCAACCAGGCGTTGCAGCGAAGCATAGTTAGCGGCGCCGGCTGAATTTGGCCGCCCTGGCACAAAGTCGACGCGAGACAGGAGCAGAAGCCGAACCATGCAACCAACACCCGTCGCAGTCCTGGGAACCCTGGCAGAATTTCACCGCGAGCCGATCCCCTACAATCTGGCCGCGCTGGTCCGGCTGGTGACGGAGCTGCGGCCCGACCTGCTGTGCCTCGACCTGACTGTTCAGCGACATGCTATTGTAGAACCTCATGGCGATTAGAACTTTCCGTTCGCGGTTTACCCGTTCGGCCGTGTTATCCGTAGAATTGTGCCTCAGAAGGAGGCGCAATGAAGACCGACACCGAGGTATACCTGATGCTCCGCGAACGCAAGAATGGCAAAACCCTTGAGCAGGCCGCCGCTCGTGCCAACATGAGCGTCCCGACTGCTCGCAAGTATCTGCGCAGCGCCAAACTCCCGAGTGCGCTTCGTCATGCCCGTGACTATCGCACCCGTCCCAACCCGTTCATCGCCGACTGGGCCT
>LJCR01000609.1 GCA_001399705.1 Kouleothrix aurantiaca | reverse complement strand
GCCTACAGCACCGACGACGGCGCAACGTGGCAGAAATATGCCGGCAACCCGGTGCTGCGCCCGGACGGCGAGTGGCGCGACTTCCCCGACCCAAGGTCCTCTGGCTTGAGGAAGGCGGCGCGGCGCACTGGGCCATGGTGCTTGCCGCCGGCACCGGCCTGCGGTTCTACACCTCGCCCAACCTGATCGACTGGACGCCGGGCGGCAGCATTGGCTACACCGAAGGCCTGGATATTATCTGGGAAACGCCCGACCTGTTTCGCTTGCGCGCCAACGACGGCACGGCGCGCTGGGTGCTGACGGCCGGCATGTCGCGCGGCGGGCCGGGCGGCGGCTCGGGCACGCGCTACTTCGTGGGCGAGTTCGATGGGCGCGCGTTTCAGGCGGAAACGCCGGCCGAGCCGCCGCTGTGGGCCGATTTCGGCGGCGATTTCTATGCCGCGCAGTCGTGGAGCGATGAGCCGCAGGGCCGGCGCATCTGGATCGGCTGGATGAGCAACCTGGTGTATTCGGGCGCAACGCCGACGGAGGGCTGGCGCAGTGTATTCTCGGTGCCGCGCGTGCTTTCGCTGGCGCATACGCCTGAGGGCCTGCGCATGCGCCAGCAGCCCATCGCCGAGCTGGCGGCTTTGCGCGGCCCGGCGCAGTCGTGGCGCGACGCGCGGGTGGAACCGGGAACAAACCTGCTGGCCGGCGCGAGCGGCAGAGCGCTGGAGATTGTGGCGGCAATGGAGCCTGGCGCAGGGTGCCAGCGCTGCGGCGTGCGCGTGCTGGTGGGCGCGGGCGGGCACACCGAGATCGGCTATGACGCGCAGGCGGGCGAGCTGTATGTTGATCGCACGCGCTCGGGGCAGGGCGATTTTCATGCGCTCTTCGCCGCCCGCCACACTGCGCCGCTCGCGCTCCCCGATGGCGTGCTGCGGTTGCACATCCTGGTCGATCATTGCTCGGTGGAGGTGTTTGGCGGCGACGGCGTGGCCGTGCTGAGCGAGCAGGTCTTCCCCGCGCCGGGCAGCGCCGGGCTGGAACTGTTCGCGGAAGGTGCGGCAGCCCAGCTCCACGCGCTCGATCTCTACGAACTGAGTGCGGCGCAGTTTCTGCCGGCACCCGAGAAGAGTGGGCAGTAGGCAGAACGAGTGGTGAAATAGCGCAAAGAAGATTCTGCTATGCCGGGCTTTCCGCGCGTTGCTATGGAAAGCCCGGCCTGTTTTGCTACTTCACTTCCAGCTTCAGCACATAGGTATTTGGCGCGCGTATCGCCTTATGAACCATATAGATGCGCAGATAGTAGGTCGCCGCAGCTTTGCTCGTAAATGCAATTGATTCACTGCTGTTGCGCGGGGCAATGCTCTGGGTAAGAAACTTCGCAGTTGCCGCTTCCGGCCCAACGACCTTGCTATCAAACAGGTAGACATCATAGTCGGCACCGTCGGGCACGTTGGTAAGATCGAACGTTAGCTGCTGCTGCGCCTTGAGATCGATCGCATACCACTGGTCTTCGGCAGTATCAGCGCCACTCGTGATTTGCTCACGGCCGCTGCAACGCAGGGACGGGCCATGTAGGCGCGGGGCTTCCAGCGGCGTATCGGTATCGCCCACTAACACCAATGGCGCAACGCAGCCGGTTGGATAGAACAAAGCAACTGGGATATAGAGTGGTGGCTGTGGTTCTGGCGGCCCTACCGGGCTGATCGTCGGCGTATTGCTGGGCGTCGGCGTGTCGGTCGGCGTCGCGGTGTCGGTTGGTGTGTTGGTTGGGGTGTCAGTCGGCGTGGGCGAGAACTGCGGCGTTTCGCTTGGCGTCGGCGATATTTCGGGCGTATCGGTTGGTGCTGGGGTGTCGGTTGCCGTGGGCGTATTGGTTGGTGTATCGGTAGGCGTGGCAGTGTCAGTAGGGGTTGCGGTGTCGGTTGGCGTGTCTGTGGGCGTGTTGGTGGGGGTATCTGTTGGCGTCGGCGTATTGCTTGGCGGTGCGTAGGTCACATCAATCCGCAGCGAGTCGATCGTGAAGCCAATATCGTTTACCGACGCATCGCTGTAGAATGCAAAGCCGATCCAGACTTGCGGCTGACCGAGGCGGTCGCTGAGGTCGAGGGTTTTCTGGTTATAGCTGCCCGACCAGTTGCCCCACCACAGCCAACCACTATAGTTTCCATACAGCTGCGTGTTCGAGCCGACCACAAGCGCGTCGAAAGGGCGGCCATTTGCGTCGCTGGCGCCTTCGCTGCGCCCGCGGAACGCATAGCTTACCGAGGCACTGCTGGCCGCGCTCAGGTCGATCGGGCCATAGATCGCCCAGGAATTCAGGCCGTTCGGGTAGGCGCTGCCGCAGGCGCGGCTGCTGCCCAGCGTGCCACCACCAGCAGCCATGCCGCTGTAGCTGCCCAGTTGCGGCTGGCATGCGCGGCGCCCCCACAGGTAGTCGCGGCCGCTGGCACTATTGTCGAAAACAGTCCAGCCGGCATTTGGCCATGTGCCTTCGAACCCTTCGTTCATCAGCACATTGGCGATACCCACCTGTTCCTGCGCCGACTGCGCGCTGGAGGCCGGGCGCGCGCTCAGGCTGCCGGCCTGGCCGCCATTCACCGAGGCGTCGTGCGGTGGCGTGCTGCGCACCTGCGCGGTGGAGGGCTGCTGCACCATCATCCCTACCACCACAACAGCCAGCAGCATTGCCAGGTGTTTCCTGGTCATGGCTTCCCTCCTTACCGGTTTTAGGCGTCACAAAGACCAGCCACGATCCGCAGTGGAATTTGGTGTGCGCAAGCGCCGCAGCGTGAAGGCTGCGGTGGATCAGCGCCTGGCTGAACGTTCTTTCTCAATAGGTACTTGTAGAATGAACGTTACAAGTTCGAGTTTTCTACTGGAAATGATGCCCTATAGTAGAAGATGTGCGCTGTCGCGTCAAGGGGCATGTGAAGCGGGCTAGCAGCGGAGCGATGCTACTCGCCCAGCAGCGCGGCGATCTGGGCCAGCGCGCCGGCCGCATCTGCGCTGATGCCGGGGCGCGGGCTATGTACCGTGGCCAGCGCCGCGGCGGCCAGTGCGTCGAGGGCGGCGCGCGCCTGAACATAGTCATCGATGCTGGCGGGCGCAGGGGCTTGGGGGGGCATGGCAAGCGCCTCAAGGCCAAGCGCAAGGCCATGCTGGCACGCCAGCTTGGCAGCAG
>LJCR01000608.1 GCA_001399705.1 Kouleothrix aurantiaca | reverse complement strand
GCCGAAGAATATGTTCAAAAGCGCGGCGGCCTGGCGATCTACCTCGCACGCTGCGTCATCACGCCGATCGCCGTGCCGCTGAATCTGGTGGCGGGCAGCAGCGGCTACGCTTCCCGGCGCTTTGTGGGCTATGCCGCCGCTGGCGAGCTAACCTGGCTGCTGATGTATGGCACGCTCGGCTACCTGTTTGGCAGCCAGTGGGAAGCCGTGAGCACCTTCATCAGCGATTTCAGCGGCGTGCTGGTGGGCCTGGCAATCGCCGGCGTGGGCGTGTTTGCGCTGCTGCGCTGGGCGCGCCGCCCGCCAGCCGCCACCAGCGCCGATTCTGCCGACGCAACCGCCGCCGCGCTCACCAGCGACCACTGACCACGGACGACCAACCACGCGCTATCGTCGGTGGTCGGTCGTCCGTGGTCATTCTCACCCCACGCACACACTCTCCACATTGCTTCTTAACAATCTCTAAAAACCTTCCTGCTACCATACAGCCATTGAAAGCAAACACCTGTAGCAAGCAAGGGAAAGCAATGAAAGCCTCAGCCACACAACCAAACCGCAATAAAACCAACCTGCTGGTCGATATCGCAATCTTCGTGGCCTTTCTCGTCGCAATGGCCCCACGCTTCAGTGGCGTGGCAGTGCACGAGTGGCTTGGCATCGCGTTTGGCGCGGCGATCGTCACGCACCTGCTGCTGCACTGGCAGTGGCTGGTCGAAGTCACCCGGCGCTTTTTCAGCAAGGCCGCGCCCTCGGCGCGCGTGAACTATGTGCTGAACGCCCTGCTCTTCATCGACGTCACGCTGATCATCTTCAGCGGCCTGCTGATCTCGCGCGCCGCGCTGCCCGCGCTTGGCCTGACTGTTGCGATTGGCGGCAGCTGGCGCGGCATACACGAAACAACTGCGAACCTGTTCCTGCCGCTGATCGGCCTGCATGTCGCGCTGCACTGGCAGTGGATCGCCAATATGTTCAAGCGCTTTGTGTTCGCGCCGCTGGCCGGCCGCCGCGCCCCGCAGCTCGCCGCTTCATCCCAGAAAGAGGCCCACTAATGAAACTGATTGCACGCACGCTCGCCATTCTGGCCGCCGCCCTGCTCATTGTCGGAATTACCTACGGCGTCACCCAGGCCAGTGGTTCGCAGTCCAGCGCGGCGGGCGAGATGCCGGCCCAGTTCGCCCAGGCCGCGCCGAGCGGCACGAGTGCTGCAAGCAGCACCAGCACGAGCAGCACCGCTCAGCCCACGCGCGGCGAGCACAGCGAATCGGCCAGCCTGTTTGGCCTGGTGGAAGTGGCGAAGAATCTGGTGATCGTCGGTGTCATTACGGCAGTGGTGGCAGGCAGCAAGCGGCTGTTCACGCGGCGCAACCCGCGCAGCGGCGGCCCACGCCCGCACGCGCCGCCGGCGTAACAAGGTTACAGGTTTGAAAGTTGGCAGGTTGCAGGTTCGCAGGTTCGCAGGTTAGCAAGTTGGCAGGTTGCAGGTTCGCGGGTTTGAAAGTTGGCAGGTTGCAGGTTCGCAGGTTTGCGGGTTGCAGATCACACTCCCTGCCAACTGCCAACTGCCGACTGTTTGGTTCTCGGTTCTGTGGTTCCGCGGTTCTGCGGCAGGTTGCAGCCAGGGCCAGAAGGTTCGATAATAACAGGCGCGAATGCCCGCCCGGTACCACCATCATCAGCGAGGAACACCATGAGTCAGACAATCATGATTGTTGACGACGAAGCCAAGCTCCGCGATCTCATTCGCGTCTACCTTGAGCAGGAAGGCTATCGCGTCGTCGAGGCCGGCCACGGCCGCGAGGCGCTGTATGTCGCCCGCGTCGAAAAGCCCGACCTGATCATCCTCGACCTGATGATGCCCGAGATGGGCGGCTACGATTTCATGCGCGCCTTCAGCAAAGAGGCCGAAACGCCGGTGATTATGCTCACCGCCAAGCTCGAAGATCAGGACAAAATTCTTGGCCTCGAGCTGGGCGCCGACGACTACATCACCAAGCCCTTCAATGTGCGCGAGCTGATCGCGCGCGTGCGGGCCGTGCTGCGCCGCGCCACCAAGGCCGCCACCGAGCCCGATCTGCTGCGCGCCGCCGATATTGTGCTCGACCGCGCCGGCCGCACGGTGAAGGTTGGCGAGCACTATGTCGACCTCACGCCGTCGGAGTTTGCCATTCTGGCGACGTTGATTGCCGCGCCGGGGCAGGTATTCTCGCGGCTCGACCTGCTCGACCGCGTGTCGGGCGAGGCCTACGAGGGCTACGAGCGCACGATCGACGTGCATATTCGTAACCTGCGCACCAAGATCGAACCCGACCCAAAAAACCCGATCTATGTCGACACCGTCTATGGCATGGGCTACCGCTTTGCGGTGCGCAAGCCCGCAGGCGCATAGTTCAACGCTGAACGGAGTTCCCATGCGTTCGCTCACTGTAAAACTCACTCTGGCGTTTCTGCTGATTGGCGCGATCGGTGCGAGCCTGGTAGCCGTGCTGGTTGGCCTGCGCACGCGCAGCGAGTTCGATCGCTTTGTGTCGCAGCGCGACCAGGATGCGCTTGTGCAGGCGCTGACCGCCTACTACCAGAGCCACGGCAACTGGAGCGGCGTCGATACCATGCTGGCCGACACGCCGCCGCTGAATTTCTACAGCCGCTCGATGAAGCTGATCGACCCGGCCGGCACGGTGCTGCTGGACAGCGGCAAAACTGGCTCGGATGTGCCGCTGCCGCCCGACTGGCGCACTGCGAGCACGCCGGTTCAGGTGAATGGGCAGACGGCTGCCTACGCGCTGTTTCCGCCCACCAGCTCACAGCCCGCAGCCCGGCCCAACGGCCCCTCGCCCGACGTGCAGTTCCGCGAGCGCGTGACCTCGGCGGCGCTGATGAGCGCCGGCATCGCCGCGCTGATCGCGCTGCTGCTTGGCCTGCTGCTGGCGCGCACCCTCACGCGGCCATTGCGCGAGCTGACGCTGGCGACCGAGGCGATGGCGCGCGGCCAGCTTGGCCAGCAGGTGGTGGTGCGCTCGCGCGACGAGATCGGCGAGCTGGCGCATTCCTTTAACCAGATGAATGCCGACCTCGCGCGCGCCAGCCAGCTGCGCAAACAGATGACCGCCGACCTCGCGCACGACCTGCGCACGCCGCTCAGCATTTTGCGCGGCTACACCGAGGGCCTGCAG
>LJCR01000607.1 GCA_001399705.1 Kouleothrix aurantiaca | reverse complement strand
CAGCAATCGTTGCGGGTTTCGGGCGAAGGTGGCGGGAACTGCTCGGCCTGCGCCCGCTCGCGGTCGTACATATCGCGCCAGGTTGCCAGCCAGTCGTATTCGCCGGCTGCAACGCGTGCTTGTTCTGCGGCTTGTTGCATGTCACTCATCGGTGGGCTGCCTTCTGCTGCTGCTGCTGAGGAATTATACCTCAGGTCAACGGGTGCTGGCGGCGCAGCGCCGTTTGATCAAACGCGCTTGCCAGGGGCCGAGACCTTTTTTTGGCTCGTTCATGCCCGAAACAGCCTACGTATTGGTCTAGTATGCGCGTTTTTTTGTGATATACTTTTTCTCAGCCAATACTTTCTATACCGATAGCGCGCCGTGCCTGCGCCTGGCCTTACCCTCAACCCACATTCCCTGGGTGTGTTTGTGCTGATCTGTGCATTCGCCTACGCAATAGCGAGCTAAAAATGGCTGCAAAGCTTTCTACACGCGAATTATGCGCGCTTGCCCGCACAGCTGGCTACGAGGTGCTTGAAGCCACCCAGCTGCGCCCCAACCGCTGGTCGCTGCTGCTGCGCAACCCGGCCGGCACTGTGCTGCTGGTACTGGCGCAGGCCCGCCCGCTGATTACCGCCGCCGATGTGCAGGATCTGGCCGATCTGGTGCGGCTGCGCCCCGCCGTGCACGGCGTGCTGCTGGCGATCGACGGCGCGTTCAGCCCGGCCGCGCAGCGTACCTTTGCCGAGCTGGCGAACGAGCGCCTGCACCTGGCCAGCAGCCTGCCCCCGGCCGCTGGAACGCCACTGCCTGCCGGCGCTGCGCTGCAAACCGGGCGCTAGCGCAATATCAAGAAAGTGATGCGGAAGTCAGAGAAGAGTTTCTGCATTATAATACCGCCCCCTAATCCCCATCCTAACCCCTGCGCGTTCACGCGCACTAGGCGTGGCACAGCAGTAGTTGTGCTACAATACCGCGCATGAGCAAGCCAATTTCGCACGCCGTTCAATCCCAGCATGTGCTGGATATCATCTCGCACAATGTTGCGCAAACCATCCGGCTCGGCCAGCGCCTCGGCGAGCTGCTGCGCCCCGGCGATCTCATTCTGCTGCTGGGCGATTTCGGCACCGGCAAAACCCACCTGATCAAAGGCATTGCGCAGGGGCTTGGCTCAGCCGACCTGGTGAACAGTCCCAGCTTTGTACTGATCAACGAATACCGCGCCGGCCCGCAGCACGGCCGCATGCCGATCTTTCACGCCGACCTCTACCGCATCGAAGATGCCGACGAGCTGGCGGGCATTGGCCTGGAAGAAGCCTGGGCCGGCGATGGCGTGTGCCTGATCGAGTGGGCCGAGCAGGCCGGCGGGCGCATCCCCGGCGAATACCTGGCCATCCACCCCCAGCACCTGGCCGAAACCAAACGCACGTTGCGCCTGGTGCCGCAGGGCGCCCGCTACGAGTCGCTGGTGGCCGAATTCAAGAAAACTGCATTTGCCTGATATGCTACTAGCCATCGATACATCAACGGTTCAAACCGGCCTGGCCTGCTACGACGAGCAGGGCGTGCTGGGCGAGTGCGTCTGGCATTCCGGCCGCGACCACAGCGCCCAGCTGCTGCCCCAGCTCACCTTGCTGCTGCGGCATCTGGGCCGCCCGCGCAGCGACATCCGCGCAGTTGGCGTGGCGCTGGGGCCGGGCAGCTGGAGCGGCCTGCGCGTGGGTATGAGCGCCGCCAAGGGCCTGGCGCTGGCGCTAAGTCTGCCGCTCGTTGGCGTGGGCACGCTCGACGCGCTGCTGTTTCAGTTCAGCCAGCCCGGCGCCACTACCGTGCCGATCATTCGTCTGGGCCGCGAGCGCTTTGCCACCGGTCAGCCCGATCAGGGGGGCCTGCTGGAGCCGCGTAACGTCACGCTGGCCGAGCTGTGCGCCGAAACAACGGGCCGCGCGCTGTTCTGCGGCGATGTGGATGCGAGCATGCAGGCGGAATTGCGCGAGAAGCTGGGCAAGCGCGCATTGTTTCCCACGCCCGCCGCGCGCATACGCCGCCCGGCCTTTCTGGCTGAGTTGGCCTGGCAGCGCTGGCAGGCCGGCGCCGTGGCCGACATTGCCACGCTTGAGCCGATCTACCTGGGCGAGGCAGTGAAAGCGCGCCCGCAAGCCTGAGCGCCTCTGGGCGTCTGCGGGTTGAAGGTTTTCAGGTTGCGGGTTGCGACGGCGACTGCAAGAACAAACCGCAAAGAGCGCGAAGAGCGCAAAGAATAGGTTTGAAGGTTGCGGGTTGCAGGCTCAATCCCAAAACCCCAGACCCTAGACCCTCTACGGTTGCAGGTTATTGCCGATTGCCTGCTGCCCACTGGTCGGTTCTCGGTGCTGTGCTTTGGGCGTATAGCAATATGCCCTTCGGCACTTCTGGCTGTACGAGAAGCTATCGCACGCTTGCTGTTGCGCAATTGCCGTTGATTTGAACAGATCTATGCGGTACAATCTGGCTGGCATTCGCGCCAACCTGCCTTGAGCAAAGGTCAAATTATGCCGCTCCGCATCCTGCGGGTTGCCCTCGATACGCAAGAAACGCACGTTGAGGAGCTTCCCGCCGAAATCGAGCAGCTTGTGCTTGGCGGCCGTGGCGCCGCCACCTGGTGGCTGACGCATCGCCTGCCGCCTAACACCGGCCCCCTTTCACCTGCGAACCCACTGATCTTCAGCGTTGGCACGCTCGCCGGCATGGGCCTGCCCGCCACTGGCGGCTTTGTCGTCAGCACGCGCTCGCCGCTCACACGCCTGATCGCGCATTCCTGGGGCCATGGCGGCTGGGGCAATGCCCTGCGGCGCGCCGGCTTCGATCTGCTGGTGCTCGAAGGGCAGGCCAGCGCATGGTGCGTGCTTCAGATCGACGACGGCGCGGTGCAGTTCCTGCCGGCCGATGACGTGGCAGGCAGCGATACGCGCGCTACCAGCCAGCAACTTCTTGAGCAGCTGGGTGAAGAATATCGTGTAGCCTGCCTTGGCCCGGCTGGTGAGGCTGGCGTTGCCTATAGCAGCATTGTCGCCGAGGGCACCCATATCGCCGAGCCAGCCGGCACCGGCGCGATCATGGCGCACAAGCGCGTGAAAGCAGTTGCGGTGCGCGGCACCGGCCAGCGCGCCCCCGCCGACGCCGAGCGGGTCGCGGCGGTGTATGCCGGTAT
>LJCR01000606.1 GCA_001399705.1 Kouleothrix aurantiaca | reverse complement strand
ATCATTACCTGTACACCGACTTTCATCAGCTCAACTGGAGCACCCTGCACGACGAGTATGCAGCTATGCTCGAGCAAGAGCAAAGCCGCGAAACGTTTTACAACATGATGATCGAGCTGGTGGCGCGCCTGAACGACGATCACTCGCGCTTCCTGCCGCCGGCTGAGGCACAGACCGAAAATGTCACCATCAACAACAATGAGGTGACGGTTGGCATTGGCGTGCTGACGCGCGCGCGCCCCGATGGCGGTTTTATTCAAAGTGTGTTTCCCGATAGCCCGGCGGCACGGGCCGGCCTGGAAACGCGCGACCGCATTATTGCCGTGGATGGGCGCCCCTACCAGCCCGACGACAGCAACCTGCTGGGCGAGGCTGGCAGCGCCGTGCGCCTGACGGTGGTGCGCCCTGGCGAAAAGCTGCGCGACGTGGTGCTGACGCGCCAGGAAGTGCAAAACCACATTGTGCCTAGCTACCAGCGCTTCCCGGGCAACATTGGCTATGTCGCCATCCCAACAATGTGGGTGAACGACATGGACGAGCAGGTTAACGGCGCGCTGACCGATCTGGTAGCGGAAGGTCCGCTGGAGGGCCTGATCCTCGATGTGCGCTCGAACGGCGGCGGCTGGCTGTATGTGCTGTCGGGCGTGCTCAGCCATTTTGTGCGCGGGCAGGTTGGCGTGTTCTTCAGCCGGCAGGCCGTGCGCCCGCTGGAAATCGGCGCGCCTTCCGGGCCGGATCTGCGCCATGTCAAGCTTGTCGTGCTGGTCGACAACGAAACCGCTTCCTATGCCGAGGTGCTGGCGGCAGTGCTTCAGCAGCAGCACGAGGCGCTGGTGATTGGCACGCACTCGGCCGGCAATACTGAAACAACTTACGCCTACACCCTTTCCGACGGCTCGCGCCTGTGGCTGGCCCAAGAAGGTTTCCGCCTGCCAAGCGGGCAAAACCTGGAGGGTGTTGGCGTGCAGCCCAACGTGGCAATGGACATCGACTGGACGCACTACAGCGAAGATGACGATCCGCAGCTTCTGGAAGCGCTGCGCCAGCTCGGTGCCGGGCCGAAATAAGGGGCGCGCAGTCGGCAGTCGGCAGTCGGCAGTCGGCAGGGGGGCAGTCGGCAGTCGGCAGGGGGCGGGAGGCAGTGGTATTTTCCGCGTCGCAACGTTTTCTTGCCTGAAAGTCGCTTCTGCTTGCTGAGACGAATGACGAAGGACGGATGACCAGGGCTTGTTTCGTCGTCCGTCATTCGTCCTTGGTCATAATCAGCACCATCCTGAATATTACGAAACGTTTCTCATGCTGGCATCCCTGCTGCTTGGAATTTCGTATGGCTTCGCCGCCGGGGTAAGCCCTGGGCCAATGCTTGGCCTGGTGATTACGCAAACGCTGCTGCGCGGCTGGCGGGCTGGCAACCTGGTGGCGCTGGCCCCGCTGTTCAGCGACCTGCCAATTATTATTCTGGCGGCGCTGCTGATTAACCGCCTGCCGCCTGCCGCGATTGGCTGGCTCGGCATTCTTGGTGGCCTGTTTGTGCTTTTCCTGGCCTACGAAAGCATTCGCGCCGTACCGCCCAACCTGAGCGATATTCAAGCATCGCCTACCACTGAGCAGCCTGGCCGCCTGCTGGGGCGCGCGGTGCTCACGAACCTCTTCAACCCGCATCCCTACCTGTTCTGGGGCACCGTTGGCGCGCCGCTGCTGGCAGGCGCAATGGCTGGCGGCATCGGGCACGTCGCGCTGTTTCTGGCCGGCTTCTACGCCCTGCTGGTTGGCTCGAAGCTGCTGGTGGCGCTGCTGGTGAACCATAGCCGCGGCTGGCTGAGCGGGCGCGGCTACCGGCGCGTGCTGATTGCCAGTGGCGTGCTGCTTGCTGTACTCGGGGTATTCCTGCTGCGCGACGGCATCGTGCTCGCATTCTTCTGATGCGTCGCAGCGAAAATGTCTCTGTTTTGGAACTCGGCTCGGCTATACTCGGGGCAGTGAGCACGCGGGCCACGCAAACGCGCCACCTTTCTCTGTCGCCCGATCTCAACGCATGCTCACCGTTTCTTTTACGAACGGCGCATATGTGAACGCGCTGAAATAGCACGCAGGGAGGTTGATATGACTGATTGGAACAAGCAGGCCGATGAAGTGATGAAGACCTGGACCAAAGCCCAGCAGGATCTGTGGGATACCTGGCGCCGCTCGATGCCGATGCCGGGCGCAGCCCAGGCCGACGAAAACTGGAATAAGGCTGTGACCTTCTGGAAAGAAGCCGTCGACCGCTCGCTCAACACCCAGATGGAATGGACCAAGATGTGGGTCGATAGCATCAAGGCGCAGAAAGCCATGCCCAAAGAGATGGAAACCTGGACCGACCAGATGCTGGCGACGATGCAAACCTGGAATGAGTCGCAGGCCACTTTCTGGGAAAACATGCTCGAATCGGTGCAGAAGATGACGCCCGAGCGCCTGCGCCAGCAGGTCGAAGAAGGCGCGCAGCAAGCCTTTCAGTCGTGGCAGGATGCCATGCAGCGCGCCATTTCGGCGCAGCAGGAATTCGCCGCATTCTGGATGAGCCCGGCCAAAAAGAGCAAGTAGGCACGGCACAGTTGTTGCTCCTCCATCCTAGTAACGAGCGAGATGGAGGAGCACATGAAATCACCAGTAAGCACCGAGCAGATCAATATTGGCCTGACCGACAAGCAGCTCAATGGCGTTGTGGGCATTTTGAACCGCACGCTGTCCGATCTGCACGTCCTCTTCGTCAAAACGCGCAATTACCACTGGAATGTCGTCGGCGTGGAATTTCGCGATTTCCATAAGCTGCTCGAAGAGCAGTATGAGCTGGTGGGCGAAACCATCGATGAAGTTGCCGAGCGTGTGCGCCAGCTTGGCGCGCCGGCCCTTGGCAGCATGAGCGATTACCTCAAACACGCGCAGCTCAAAGAAGATACGGGCACGCCGCCCGACGCGATGACGATGATCGCGAACCTGCGCGATGACCACGAGGCGGTGATTCGCCAGCTGCGCAAGGATGCCGATGCCTGCGACGAGGAATACAACGACGCCGGCACAAACGACTTTCTGGTCAAGCTGATTCAGGATCACGAGAAGATCGCCTGGATGTTGCGCTCGATCTTGGAGTAAGACTAAATCCGCAAGATACTGGCACCATGTAGGGGTTCGGG
>LJCR01000605.1 GCA_001399705.1 Kouleothrix aurantiaca | reverse complement strand
GGGGCGCGTGCTGCGCCACCCGCTGCGCGTGGGCGTGAAGGCCGGCCTGTGGCTGCTCACCGCCGCCTTTCCGCGCTGGCGCTCGATGCTGCTGGTGGTGGGAAGAAAAAGCGCCGCCGCCAGTCAATGAGCGAGGACGCCTTGTCGCCTGTGCAGCGCCGGCCGCAGGTGCCCGCGCGTCTGCGCGCCTGGCTCATGGGTCGCGACCGCGGGGCGCTGGCGATTCTTGCCTTGTTTGTGCTGCTGCTGCCGATCAGCCTGCCCCGCATCTACGCCACCGATGAGGTGCAGTACTACGCCTACCTGCGCTCGTTCTACTTCGACGGCGATCTCGATTTCCGCAACGAGTACGAGCATTTCGCGCAGCTTGGCGAGCAGCAAAACCCGCCCGACCCTGCCGTGCGCAACGCGCTGCTGCGTGAAGACGCGCTCAACCCCAACCCGCGCACCGGCAAGCTGCGCAACGTCGCCCCGATTGGCTCGTCAATTCTGTGGTCGCCCGGCTTTGTGCTGGCCGATGCCGGCGTGCTGCTTGCCCGCGCGCTGGGCAGCAGCGTCGCCCGCGACGGCTACTCGCGCCCGTACATCTGGGCGGTGTGTTTTATGTCGGCGCTGTACGCGCTGGGCGGCTTGCTGCTGAGCTACCGGCTGGCGCGGCGCTATGCCGGCCCGTTCGCGGCGGCGCTGGCGACGGTCGGCGTCTGGCTGGCCTCGCCACTGCTGATGTACACCTACATCCTCATGCCCTGGTCGCACCCGGCTGGCTTTTTTCTCTTCGCGCTGGTGCTGACACTCTGGCTCGCAATCCGCGACCGCGCGGCCACTGGTGCGCCAACGCTGCACCTGTGGGCGCTGCTGGGCCTCGCCGCTGGCCTGATGACAATCACCCGCGAGCAGCTTGGCTTGCTGCTGCTCATCCCCGCCGTCGATGCGCTTGCAAATTATGTCGAGCTGTTTCGGCGGCGCGAGTGGACGGCGGCGCGCGCGCTCGTGCTGCGCCACGCGCTGTTTCTGGCGTTGTTTGTGCTGGCGCTGGTGCCGCAGCTGCTGGTGTATCAGGTGCTGAACGGCCGGCCCGCGCCCTCGGCCACGGTGGGCGGCAAGCTGGTGTGGTGCAGCCCGCACTTCCTCGACACGCTGGTCGATTTCGACCCGCGCCCTAGCCCATTCTGCCCGCTGCCCGGCGACATTTCGGCGAACTTCCCGCCCTTTGCGCACGGCGCATTCCTGTGGGCGCCGATCCTCGTGCCCGGGCTGCTTGGGCTCGTGCTGCTGGCCCGCCGCGACCGGCGGCTGGCGCTCTTGCTCCTGCTGGGATTTGTGGCGCAAACCTACATCAACGGCGCGTTTGGCACCACCTGGCACCTCACGCGCTCGTTTGGTTTCCGCCGCCTGATCGAGTGCACGCCGATCTTTGTGCTGGGCTTATCTGCGCTGATCGAGTGGTGGGGAGCACGCGGCCGGCGCGCGCTGCCGGTGACGCTGGTGGCATTTCTGATCTACTGGAACATCGCGCTGATCGCGCAGTGGACCTTTGTGCGCCCCGCGCTGCGCAACGGCCTGGTGTGGGATGGCATGCTCCATGCGCAGTTCGTCGAGGTGCCCGGCCGCGTCGTTGGCAAGCTCGACGATGTGCTGTTCCACCGCTGCCGGCTGGCCAGCAACAAAACCTGCTGGCCACAGCCTGACGACCGACCACCGACGACCGACGACGGGAATATATTCACCACGGAGACACAGAGTCACGGAGGGTTGGGGTTACAAGTTCCGAGTTTGAAGGTTCACAAGTTTAAAGGTTAGAAAGTTCAAGAAGGTTTCAAGTTGTAGGTTCAACCCCAAAACCCCAGGCTCTAAACCCTCCTGCGGTTCGCAGATTCATGCTTCCTGCCAACTCCTGCCGACTGCCAGCGCTCCCCTTCACCCGTTCACCCCGTCATCTTGCCACCTTGTCGCCCCTCACCCCCCCTCACTCGCCCCGCATCACCACGCGCCCGCCCTCAAGCCGCTCGACCGGCGCCAGCGTCGCGATCGGGATGCCCAGGTCGGCCAGCGCGCCGCGCCCGTGCTGGAAAATCTTCTCGACCAGAAAGCCCGCCGCCACCACGGTTGCGCCCGCGTCGGCCACAATTTCGGCCAGCGCCAGCGCGGTGCGCCCGTTCGCCAGGAAATCATCGACCAGCGCGACGCGCATGCCCGCCTGCAGGTAGCGCCCCGAAATCGCGAGCTTGGTTTCGCCGCCCTTGGTAGGCGAAGGCACAATCCGTGAGAGCGCCGGCGTTTCGACCACTGGCGCGTATTTCTTCGCGTACACCAGCGGCAGATCGAGTGCCAGCGCAACCGCCAGCGCCGGCGCGATCCCGCTCGCCTCGGCGGTGAGCACCAGCGTGGGCGCGAAAGGCCGCAAGCGCGCCGCCAGCGCATTGCCCATCGCTGTCATAAAGGCCGGCTCGATGCGGTGGTTCAGGAAGTGGTCGATCTTCAGAATCCGGTCGTCCACCACCGTCGCCTCCTCGGCGATGCGGCGCACCAGCGGCTCGAACGGCGCGTCAATCGCCGGGGTAGGTTCAGCGCCCATTGTTTTCCTCATCCTCTCTGTGCAGCCGCACACCTGCGGCGCAGCGATTATGGCCGGGCGCCACTGCCAGGCGCGGCGCATGATACCGAAAAGCGCGCATCCGCACAAGCCGGCCAAATTTCGGCAAAATTTAACACGCCCCTCATTTGTAGCTCACATAGGGTGTGTATGATTGCCGTGAAATATGAAAAAGCAGCAAGCAACGCCAGTGAAAGGAAACGGCCATGGTCGATGAAGCAACCGGGCGTTTGCAGTGGGTATACGCGCAGCTGGCGGCCGGCTGGCGCGTGGAAGGCCCCGTGATTGAGCGGGCGGTGTATCGCGGGCAGCACGAGCGGGCAAGTGTGTTTGAGTTTGTGCTGCGCCACGAGCGCGGCTGCCAGGCAATGGCGGTGAACGACTGCCCGGAAGTTCGCAGCTTTATCCGCGAGCGCCAGCTTGCGTCGATCGCGCTGTAGTGCGCTAGGCTGGCACCGTCTCGAAGAGCGAGGTGAAGCGCAGGTGCGGGTGGCGCTGGTAGTAGCGCGCCTGCTCGGCGCTGTTCGTGGGGGCCAGATCGTGCGTAGCCGCCAGGATGCGCTCGGTCGCGCGGCCCTGGCAGGCCGAAACC
>LJCR01000604.1 GCA_001399705.1 Kouleothrix aurantiaca | reverse complement strand
CTCCAGCGGCAACCCGACCGGGCCGCTGATCGATTTCGCCAACAATGTCGGCGGCTTCGATGTCATCCTGGGCGACCACACCGACGTGCAGTACAGTGGCACGATCAACAACGCGCTGGTAACCGAGAACAAAAGCAAGGGCGCAACCTATAGCCGCGTCACGCTGAAAATCGACGCTTCGAATGGCCGCGTGAGCAGCAAGGGCGTTACGTTTGTTACGCCACTTTCCAGCGCTGTTACACCTGATTCGGCAGTTGTCAGTATGCTGGCGCCATATCGCACGCAACTGGCGGCTGCATTCGATCAGAAGATTGGTGTTGCTACCGCGCTGTTCCCACGCGGCGGCACGCCGTCGGTCGAGCGTAGCGGCGAGGCGGCTGTTGGCAATCTGGTTGCCGATGCACTGCGCGCCACCTATGGCACGCAGCTGGCTCTGACGAACTCTGGCGGTTTGCGCTCCTCGCTGCCTTCCAGCTATGCGCCGCTTGACACCACACTGCGCCGAACCGCAGCCGGCTACGCTGCTGGCCCGCCCTACGACCTTGTGATTGGCGATGTGTTTACCGAACTGCCGTTCGGCAATTCGTCGGTGACTCGCAACGTGACGGGTGCGCAGCTGTGGGCCGCCCTTGAGAACGGCGTCAGCCAGATCAACAGCACAACCTGCAACGGCGCCGATGGCCGCTTCCCGCAGATCTCGGGCTTCAAGTTCAGCTTCTCGTGCTCGGCGGCGTCAGGCAGCCGGGTTCGCTCCGTGGCGCTCACCGACGGCACGCCCATCCCGAACGACGCCAGCGTGTCGTACACCCTCGTGACGAACGATTTCGTCAATGCGGGCGGCGACTTCTACACGGTGTTCAAGGACGGCCAGGGTGTAACGCGCAACATTATGGCGAACGACCTGCTCGCATACATCCAGGGTCGTGGCACAATCACCCCGGCGATTGAGGGCCGCATCAGCAAGCTGCCGTAAGACGCATAGGCGGCCGGGGCGGAACGTCCGCACCCGGCCGCTCCATTGTTTCCAATATGCTCATACGGTACGCAAAAAGCCGTCGATGGCGCCGGCATGGTGAATGCGCAAGCCGCCGTCGCGCGCTAATTGGATATTCAGCTGGTATAGCGCGGTGTTGTGAGTTGACGGCGCCGCGCTGTACTCCTCCGCTCTTCTACGACGCTTTATCTGCGCTTAACTTCGGCTTATCCTCATGTGAGGGTGTCGTTCATTGCGCGGCAGCATCATAACTTTGACAAAACGGCGTGTGGTTTGTTAGGATACCGGCATCGTAATCAGCATCCATCAATTAATACAGCGCGAGAGCACAATGGCGTGAGTCGCGAACTCGTGGCGCGTGCTCTTGCATGCGCCGTTTGTGTGCGGCTTGGTCAGTTTGCATACAGTCAGGCTTCACACCCGCGCAGCCCGATGCCGAAGCGTGGAGCCAGCAAGGAGAAAACGGTTATGGCAGTGACGGGATTATCATTCTCCCCGGTACGGTGGCGCTGGACGCGCGCCGTCACGGCATTCCTGCTATTGTTCACCCAGTTGGTGGGTGTCGCGCAGCCGGCCCTGGCCGTCTCGACGAGTGTCGTTATTAGTCAGTTCCAGGTTGCCGGCGCAACGGCCGGCGACGAATTTATTGAGCTGCATAACGTCAGCAGCGGCCCGGTCGATCTTAACGGCTACCGCGTCGTGTATCGTTCGGCAGCGGGAACCAGCGATGTTGCGCTGGTGAACTGGGCAGCGAGCACTGTCATCCCAGCCGGAGGGTTTTACCTCATTACCACAAGCTCCGGCTATACCGGCGCGGCTGCGGCAAATATAACCTACAACGGCGGCACGTCGGGTACTCTCGCCGGTGCATCAGGCGGCTTGGCGCTTCGCAACGGCGCGGCAAACACAGGTACCGTTATCGACTCGGTTGGCTACGGTAGCGCTACCAATGCTTTTGTTGAAACTGCCACTACGACCGCTCCGGCAGCAAACGCCAGCAAAGCCCGCACCAGCAATGGCTGCGCCGATACCGACAACAACAGCGCGGATTTCGGTACGGTCAATCCTTCGACGCCGCGCAACAGTTCATCAGCAGTGCAGTTGTGCAACAGCGGTTCAACAGCACCGTCGATCACCACACAGCCGCAGTCGCAGACGATTCCGTCCGGCGGCACGGCGACGCTGACTGTGGCCGCCAGCGGCACCGCCCCCCTAGGCTACCAGTGTTACGAAGGCGCAAGCGGCACGACATCGACGCCGGTTGGCACCAATTCGTCGAGCTTTACCACGCCCGCGCTGACCGCCACCACCCAATACTGGGTGCGCGTGTCGAACAGTTCCGGCACAGCCGACAGCACCACTGCCACGATCACCGTCAATGCCACGCCCTGCGCCGCCCCCGATGTGACGATTGGCTCGGTGCAAGGCACGGGCGACACTGCCGCCAGCGGCACGTTTACCGTGCAAGGCGTGGTCGTCGGCGATTATGAAGGCGCGTCGCCAGCGCTGCGCGGCTTCTACCTTCAGGATAGTGGCGACAGCAACGCGGCCACGTCGGATGGTATTTTCGTCTTTGAAGGCGACAACGCCAACCGCGTGAGCGTGGGCGATGTTGTGCAGGTCACTGGCACTGCGAGTGAGAACCAGGGCCAGAGCCAGCTCAGCAGCACCACTGGTGTTGAGCTGTGCGGCACCACCAGCACCGTCACGCCAACCGACGTTTCGCTGCCGTTTGCGAGCGCCACCGCCGCCGAGCAGTACGAAGGCATGCTGGTGCGCTTCCCGCAGACACTGTACGTCACCGAGCATTTCCAGCTTGGCCGCTTCGGCCAGGTGCTGATGTCGTCGGGTGGGCGCTTGAAGCAGCCAACCAACGTGACGACGCCGGGCGCGAGCGCGCTGGCGCAGCAGGCAGCCAACGACCTGAACCAAATCATTGTCGACGACGACACGCAGGCGCAGAACCCCGACCCGATCCTGTTTGGGCGCGGCGGGCAGCCGCTGAGCGCTTCCAACACGTTACGTGGGGCCGATACCGCGGCCGGCGTGGTCGGCGTGATGACCTACACCTGGAGCGGCAACGCGGCCAGCGGCAACGCCTACCGCTTGCGCCCGGTTGGCGCGCTGGGCGGCGGCGTGCTGAGCTTCCAGCCGGCCAACCCGCGCCCGGCCTCCGTGCCGAGTGTGGGCGGCACGC
>LJCR01000603.1 GCA_001399705.1 Kouleothrix aurantiaca | reverse complement strand
ATCATCAGGTTGCCGATGCGCGGTTTCTTGTCGCCGCTCTCGTTTTTCTCGGTGCCAACGGCCAGCGTGCGGCCGCCCTGCGCGCGCACGGTCTGCCAGATCATGTTGATATAGTCCCACGGGCGCTCGCCCTCGTGCTCGTCGTAGTAGCGCGCAACCGGGCGCATCACCTGCTCGCCCAGCATGCCCAGCAGCTGCATCTGGCGCTCGATCGGGGTGGGAAGTTCGAAGTCGATCATGGTCGCTATGCTCCTAACTCAGTAGGCAGTAGGCGGTAGGCAGCAGGCAGTGCCGCTCAGCCAACATGGACTGCTGACTGCCGACTGCGATCTGCCAACTGCTAGATCATCGCCATCCCAAGGAACGACGCGAAGCCGCGGCAGTCGCGCAGCCAGCGCTCGACCGGGTGCTCGCGGATGTAGCCGTGCCCGCCCAGCACCTGCACCGCGCGGTCGGCCACGAACAGCGCCGCCTCGTCGGCATACTGCTTGGCCAGCGCGGCCTGCTGCGTGGCATCCTTGCCCTGGTCGAGCACCCAGGCGGCTTCCCAGGCCATCAGGCGCGCCGCGTCGATCTCGATCGCCATCTCGGCGAGCATAAACGCAATCGACTGGTATTGCGCAATTGGGCGGCCAAAGGTTTCGCGCTGCTTGGCGTAATCGCGGGCATAGTCGAATGCGCCGCGCGCCACGCCCACGGCCAGGCTGGCCAGCGCCACGCGCGAGTAGTTCAGCAGCAGGTCGATCTGGCAGCC
Source organism: Kouleothrix aurantiaca (assembly GCA_001399705.1). Taxonomy (GTDB): domain Bacteria; phylum Chloroflexota; class Chloroflexia; order Chloroflexales; family Roseiflexaceae; genus Kouleothrix; species Kouleothrix aurantiaca. Next base: position 2,439 of record LJCR01000603.1, on the reverse strand, counting down.
GGCATCGCCGCCCAGGCGGGCGTCGCGCGGCACGCGCGCATCTTCGAGCTTGACCTCGTAGGTCGGCAGGGCGCGCAGGCCCATGTTCTTTTCGCGCTCCAGAATGGTCACGCCGGCGGTGCCCTTCTCGACAATAAACGCTTGGGTTGCGCCGCCCTCGCGCGCATACACCAGCATGGCCTGCGCGTCGGCGGCCAGCGGCACAAAGGCCTTGTGGCCGTTCAGCACGTAGTTGTTCTGGGCGCGCTCGGCGGTTGTGCTCAGCGCGTGCGGGCTCCAGTCCCAGCGCGGCTCGATCAGCGCGGCAGTGGCCGGCACGAAATCGGCGTCGGTCAGGCGCGGCAGCCACTTCTTTTTCTGCTCCTCGGTGCCGCAGTGCAGCAGCGGGATGCCGAAGAGGTTTGGCGCAAGCAGGTACATCGACATCGCCAGGTCGCCGTAGCCCAGCTCCTCGGCGGCCAGCGCGCCCGTCAGCGCCGAGTGATCGTCGCCGAAGCCGCCATACGCCTCGGGCAGCGCGCTCGGCAGCAGGCCCAGCTCCCAGCCGGTGGCGACGATCTCGGGCGGCGTGGTGCCGCTTTCGTCGGCGTCGTGGGCGGCGGGCCGCACGCGCTCGCGGGCATAGCGCCGCACCGTCTCGACGATGAGTTGCTGCTCGTCGTTGGGTGTAAATGAAATCATATCAGTAGCTCCTTTGCACGACCGCAGAAATGTGTATGCGACCTGGCCCGCGCAAGCTGGAAGATCGAGCATCCTGAGTGCGGCGTAGCCGCGTATCGAAGGGTGCGAGCGAACGAAATTGCGCGAGCGCTGGTTTACGAGGCCAGCGCGCCGATCTGCATCAGCAGCGGCAGGCTGCCATCGAATTTCAGCTTGCCGGTCAGAAAGGCCATCTGGCCGTTCAGCTCGCCACTCAGCATGGCATCGTAGTCGGCTTTGGTCATCATCATCGTCAGCGTGGGGTCGGCCTGGTTGCCAAACACCATGGTGCTGTGCCACAGGCTGCCGTCGTCGCGCGTCAGCTCAAGGTTGACGGTGCCCTTGAGGTTCTGCACCACCTGCACTTTGCCGCGCTGCACAAAATCGATGAACGTATCGCTTGCGCCGCTGGCGGCCAGCACCTGCCAGTCGGCGTAGGGCATCACAACGCGCAGATCGGGGTTCTCGATCTGGTCGCCTTCCGCTACCTCAAGCTGGCCGCCGGCCGAGCGCAGGGTGTAGGTGCCGCCGCCTTCGCCAGTGATCTGGAACACGGCGCTCAGGGGTGGCTGCTGGGCGAGGGCGGGCGCTGCTGCCAGCGCAGCGGCATATTGCTGCGGCACGGTCTGTGTGAAGTACGCTGCGGGAGTGGTGATCTCAGCCATGGAGTGCGCTCCTTGTGTGAAGACAGCGAATGGTGTGTCGACACCGACACTATAGAGATGAATAGCAAGGGTTCGTGATAGGTGTGGGCTGGTTGTGCATGACGCACTGTACCATGCCAATGTTGCGCACATGTTGCGAGGATGTTGCGAGTTGATTTGCGGGCGGGCAAGCACGCGGGTATACTGCTGTCAGAGCAACAGGAGGCACGCGATGACATCGCTCGAAACACTGATCAAGCGCGCCGGGCCGCATATCACGCCGGCCTGGGAGGTGGCGCTGCTGTTCCCTGAGCAGGGGATGTGGAGCGAAGAAGAATATTTGCACCTGACCAATCAGACCAGCCGGCTCGTTGAGTTTGCCGATGGCGTTGTGGAGGTCTTGCCAATGCCGAGCGAGCGCCACCAGGATCTGGTCGCATTTTTGTACGAGCTGTTGCTGCGTTTCGCCCGCGCGACGGGTGGCAAGGTATACTTTGCGCCATTCCGCATCCAGCTGCGCTCGGGGAAGTATCGTGAGCCGGATCTGGTATTTTTGCGATCCGCCGACGATCCTCGCCGCCAGTCGCTCTTCTGGGCCGGCGCTGATCTGGTGGTGGAAGTTGTTAGCCCGGATGATCCCGATCGTGATCTGGTGACCAAGCGGCGCGAGTATGCCGAGGCGGGCATTCTTGAATACTGGATTGTGAACCCGCTTGATGAAACATTCAGCGTGCTTGAGCGGCGTGGCGATGTATACGCCGAACATGGCGTTTTTCGCGCCGGCGAAACGGCAAGTTCGCCATCGCTTGCGGGAATGACAATTCTGGTTGACGATCTGTTTTCGGTTTAAAGCACCCCCGCCAGTCGCTGCAAGCCCGCGCGAATCTGCGCTGCGTCGAGGGCAGTGTAGCCGAGCAGCAGCCCGCCGCGCAGCGGCGCCTCGGCCGCGTAGCGCCTGAGCGCCGGCACCTCCAGCCCTTGAGCCGCCGCCCGCGCCGCAATCGCCAGGTCATCCACATGCTCGCCAAGCCAGCCCACCAGATGCATGCCCGCCTCGGCTGGCTCCAGCACAACCGCGCTGCCCAGCGTGGCCCGC
>LJCR01000602.1 GCA_001399705.1 Kouleothrix aurantiaca | reverse complement strand
GCTCGATCGCGGCCAGGCGGGCGGGGTCGCTGGCGCGCAGCCGCTGGTAGGCTCCTAGCAGCTGCTCGGTGTAGGCGTGCTGCTCAGCCAGGGTGCTCAGCTCGCGTGGGGCCGTCCAGCTCGCTACCAGCGGCAGGCCGCGCAGCAGCTCGGCGTGCTCGGCCTGCAGCACTACCGCGTCAAGCGCCGCATCAATTCGTTCAGTCAGCGCATCCACGGCCGCGTGTGGGTCGGCAGCATAGCGCCCGGCCAGATCATCGATTGCGAACGGCTGGCCGATCACCACCAGCGCCGCCGAGCGAAACAAGGCCTTGTCCTGGTACCACAGCCCTACTGGCACCAGCTTCAGATCAATTGCCCAATCCGTCTCGGCCTCGGCGCTCAGCGCAATGCGTGCTGCACCCGTGCGCAGCGGCAACATCGTAGTGCTGGAATGAGTGGTGCCTTCGGGGAAAAGGGCCAGCGCGTGGTTCTGCCGCAGCAGCGCCCGGCAGCGCGCAAACGTGCCTTCGTTGCGGTTGGTGCGGTCACCTGTGGCCCCGCCTTCCAGGCCCTCGTCGCGCTGGCGATACACCGGCAGCGCGCCAAATGCGCCCATGGCAAAGCGACCAGCCGGGTTGGCAAAGAAAGTGCTTTTTGCCAGAAAAGCGATCGGCCGGCGCACGCCCGCCATCAGCACCAGCGGGTCAAGAAGGCCATTCGGATGGTTCGCCACAAACAGCGCCGGCTCGTCGTGTGGCAGCAGCTCGCGGCCGCGCACCTCGATCCGGGGGTAAAACAGCATCACCAGCCGAAGAATGATCCAGCGAACGAACTGCGCCAGCATAGCGTCCTCGCAGTGCAAGACGGCGATCCTCATCTGTCAGAACGTGCAGGGCGCGGCAATTTCGCGCATGCTCAGCGGCGCGCCACCGATTAGGTGGCGGGCAGCTCTGGCGCGGCAGTGCCGTTAAGCAGCGCGCGCGCCGCCCGAACCACGTTGCGGATGCGCTTACGGCGGATGCGACGCAGCGCCGCCCCAACCGGAAACCAGCGCACACGAACAATACGTTCTTTGGCTTGCGGGCGTGGCCTGCCAGCCTCAGCATGCAGCAGGTAGTAGGTTACGGTCTTGCGGCGCCGCCGTCCCGCCTTCTGAATGGTATAGAAGACCTGGCGCACCATCAAACCCACCTCGCCGGTAACGCTGGTTTCTTCGGCAACCTCGCGCGCCACAGCACTGCGATCATCCTCCCCCGGCTTGATGCGGCCTTTTGGGAGAGTCCAGAAGCCGCCCTGTTTCTTGATGAGCAGAATCTCAAGCTGGCCGCCTTCCGAATATCGGTACACAACCCCGCCCGCACCCATAATTAAAGGCTGCACTTCAGGAGTATTAGGCGTTGGGTCCATATCGAACATCGTTCTTTCCTATAATTGCAACATGCTTTGCCTGGACGCTTCCTTGAAACACGTTGCGGGCAAGCCAGCCATTGTATCCGTCATTACAAAGCCTTCCACAGCGAATACAGAACGTGATATAATAGGAGCGCTTAATAAATGCTTAATATACCAGAGACACCGATTTGATGCACATTCCTCTGCGTTTCCCGCAGCGTCATACCGCCACGTGCCGCCCCCGCGGCCTCCGCTGGCGGTATTTGCTGTGCCTGGCGCTGCTGGCCAGTATCCTTGCCGGCTGCGGCCAGGGCGAAAGCAATGGCATAACCGTCACCGGCTCAACCTCGGTCTCGCCGTTCGCCGAGCATCTGGCCGAAATTTACCAGCACAACCACGCCGGCACTGCCATTAATATCCAGTCGCTTGGATCCAGTGCGGGCATCCAGGCCGCAACCGAAGGAGTTGCCGAGATCGGCATGTCGTCGCGTAACCTCAAGCCCGAAGAGGCCGACAAGCTTGATCAGCTGATTATTGCACGCGATGCGCTGGCTGTTATTGTCAATCCCAATAATCCAGTGGCCGAGCTCAATCTAAGCCAGGTGCAAGATATCTTCTCGGGAAAAGCGGCCTCCTGGGCTGCATTTGGTGGCCCCGACCAGCCGATCGACCTGGTTGTGCGCGAAGCTGGCTCGGGCACCTTCACCGCTTTTGAAGAGCTGGTGATGAAAAGTAAACCTATCACGACCGCAGCGCTGCGGCAAGGGTCAAATGGCGCAATCCGGCAGGTTGTGGCCGAAAATCCGAATGCCATCGGCTATATCTCACTTGGAATCGTCGACACTTCCGTCAAGGCGCTTGCCATCGACGCCGTTGAGCCGTCGGTTGCGCACGTCGAGGATGGCTCGTACACCTTTGTGCGGCCATTCCTGTTTGTCTGGCAAAAAGGCCACCAGCTGAGCCCGCTTGCACAGCAGTATGTCGATTATGTTATGAGCGCAGAAGGCCAGCAAGAACTGCAAAATCTTGGCTTGGTGAAAGGGCCGGCCAACGAATGAAAGAGCGTATCATTAGTGTCCTGCTGTTGATCACCGCCTTTGGCGCGCTTGTTGCGCTGGGCCTGATTACCTACTTTATTTTCCAGGCTGGCCTCCCGCTGATGGCAAAAGTCGGAGTCTGGCAATTCCTGAGCGGGCGCGAGTGGAACCCCACCGCAAAAACACCCGCATTCGGCATTTTGCCCATGATCGTCGGCTCGCTCTGGCTAACGTTTGGCTCGCTGGTGATTGGCGTGCCGCTGGGTCTGGCCGTCTCAATCTTCATGGTCGAGCTGGCGCCGCCGCGCCTCGCCGGGCTGATGCGGCCGGCCATTCAGCTTCTTGCCGGTATTCCCTCGGTCATCTACGGCTTTATCGGGCTGACGCTGCTCGCGCCAATCATCCGCTCGACGCTCGGCGGCCCCGGGCTGAGCGTGCTCACCGGCGCAATCATCCTCGGCTTTATGATCCTGCCCACCATCATCGCCATCTCGGAAGATGCGCTGCGCGCCGTGCAGCTGGCCGTGCGCGAGGGTGCAGTCGCGCTTGGCTCGACGCACTGGCAGGTCATCACCGGCGTGCTCCTGCCGACGGCGCGCTCTGGCATTATTGCCGGCGTCATTCTTGGCATGGGCCGCGCCCTGGGCGAAACCATGGCCGTGATCATGATGATCGGTAACTCGCTCGATATTCCATTTTCGCCGCTGCAATCGGCCACTACCCTGACAAGCAACATCGGCCTTGAAATGGCTTATGCCAGCGGCGCTCACCGCCAGGCCCTGTT
>LJCR01000601.1 GCA_001399705.1 Kouleothrix aurantiaca | reverse complement strand
GTCCTCGTTCGCGTCGAACCAGATCTCGCCGCCGTGCAGCTCGATCAGGCGCTTGGTGATGCTCAGGCCCAGGCCGGTGCCGCCCACTTCATCGCGCAGCGGGTTGTCGGCGCGGAAGAAGGGCGTGAAGATGTAGCGGCGCGCGTCTTCGTGGATGCCCACGCCGGTGTCGCGCACATCGACGCGCAGCCGGTTGCTGCCATTCCGCAGCGTTACGTCAACATGGCCGCCGATTGGTGTGTATTTACAGGCATTGCTCACCAGGTTTACCGCAACCTGGCGCAGGCGCTGGCGATCGGCCATGATGCGCGGCAGCCCCTGCTGCACGTCAATCGCCAGCGAGATCGAGCGCTCGGTGAACTGCGAGTACAGCGATTCGCCCACTTCATACAGCACTTCCGCCACGTCGATTGGCTCGCGCCGCAGCCGGATTTCGCCAGCCTCGACCTTGGAAACATCCAGCAGGTCGTCGATCAGCTCCACCAGCCGCGCGACGTTGTTCTTCACCACTTTAAGGAACTCGCCCTGCGACTCGCTCACCGGGCCGAGCGTGCCGAGCAGCAATAAATCCACATAGCCGCGAATCGAGGTCAGCGGCGTGCGCAGTTCGTGCGAGGCGGTGGCGATAAACTCGCTCTTGAGGCGGTCGGAAAGCACTTCGCGCGTGATGTCGTGGTACACCACCACGCCGCCCAGCCACATCCCGCCCGCCGAGCGCACCGGCGCAAAATGGGCCTGCAGCGAGCGCTCGCCGACCTGGAGCTGCTGCACGCCTTCGGCCTGCGCCTGCTGCAAATCAGCTGGCACGCCAGGCAGGTCGTTCATTGGCCGGCCCAGGAAGCTGGTCGCCTGAATGCCAAGAATCTCCTCGGCGGCCGGGTTGATCATACGCACGCGCCCGGGCTGGTCGCTCACCACCACGCCGTCGGCAATCGAGCGCAGGATCGCGAAGGTCTTGCTGATCTCTTCTTCGCGCTGGCGCACCGTGACGCCCAGGCGCTCGCTCTGCTCGGAGACATAGCGGTAGAGCTGGGCTTTGGAAAGCGCCACGGCAATCTGCCCGGCCGCCGCCAGCGCCAGCTGGCCGTGCTCGGCGCTGAAGTGCGCGGGCGCAGAGTGCACCAGCACCAGCACGCCCAGCAGCTCTTTTTCGAGCATCAGCGGCGCGGCCAGCACCGATCGGTCGCCCGACTCGTCACCCGCCGGCCAGCGCGTATCGCTGGCAGTATCGTCAATCACCGCGACCTCGCGGCTGGCAAGCACCCAGCCGGCCGGCGCGTCGAGCAGGGCGGCCAGCCGCTGGCACAGCAGATCGAGCATGGGCTGAACGTCGAGCGTGCCGAGCATGGCGGTTGCCAGCGCCTGCAAGCGCTCGACGCGGGCGTTCAGCAGCTCGCGCTGCTGGGCGATCTGCGCAAGGTCGGCGCTGGTGCGGCGCAGGGCAATCGCGCTTGTAAACAGGTGCTGGGCAACTACCAGCGGCGCGAGCGCCAGCCCGAACAGCCAGGGGTTGAGCGTCCACAGCGCGCCGATCAGGCCGCCAAGCGGCACAATCGCCAGGCCATACCAGCGCACCGCCGTCAGGCGGCGGCGCAACCTGCGCCAGCGCGAAATACTCTGGTCGCCATCGACGCCAATAATGAGCTTGACGGTGTAGGCGATCAGGCCAATGATCAGCAGGCCAAACAGGCCAAGCGGCGAGCTGTAGGGCAGCGGAGCAAAGCGCTCGGTGGCGTAGTACACCGGCACCGACATGCCAACGATCAGGCAGTGGCCGCCGGCCTCGACAAAAATTTGCTCAACGGCGCGGCGGCGGTAGATCAGCGCGGAGAGTGAGCCGAGCAGCGCGGCCAGCAGCAGGACCGGCCAGCTTACCATCGTGAGGCCGGCAACCAGCAGCGCCGGCGTAGGGGTGAGCGCGCTGCCGTCTTCGAGCTGAACCGAGAGCCGCTGGCCGATGCCGATCAGCAAGAGTAGCACGGCGGCGGGGCCAAGCTGGCTGAGTGTCTGGGCGGGGAATCCGAGCGTGAAGAGCAGGGCCGTGGCCATCAGCAGCGCCGGCAGCCAGATCCGAAACATCGGCTGGTCGAGCAGCTCGGCGGGGCGCGACATGGGCGATTGTTCTGCTAGCATACCTTCTCCTCGCGATACGCTTTTTTATAGCACAGGGCATTGGAATGCACAAGCCGCAGCAGGGAGCGCCGGATAACAGTTTGATAACAGATTTTTCAGCGTTGCGATGCGCAGCAGCTACCGTAACCTGGCTGCGGGCCGTTCGGCGGGGCGTGGTATCATGCGTGATGCCGGGCTGCGCAGGCGACGCGCGCCGGGCGCTAATGGTTTCTTCATACAGACATGCGAAGCTATTGCTGCGGCGGTTTGAAGATAGGAAGAACTGATGGCACAAACACGTTTCGACGCCGCGCCGCTCGACTCGTACGCCGAGCAGATCACCAGTGGGATTGCAATGCTGGGTGGCGTGCTGACGCTGCCGGCACTTTTTCTGTACCTGAGTGGCATGCTGCTGAGCGGAGTGGCCGTGACGGGCGTGGTAACCACAATGGCGGTGGCGCTGGCGATGGTGGTGTGGCTGCTGCTGAACTACGCGGTGCAGCCGACCGCCTATATCATTGAAGAGAAGCGCGTGCTGATCAAGCGGCGCTGGGCGCGCGCCATGCCAGTGCCGTTCGAGCAGATTGCGGGCGTCTCGACGGCGGCGGGCCTGGCCGACATGCCGCGCTTTGGGCTGCGGCGCTCGTTTAACGCGGGCGTGTTTGGCTACCAGGGGCCGTTTCGGCTGGAACAGTATGGCGCGGTGTTTTTTGTGGCCACCAACCGCGAGCGCCTGGTGGCGCTGGCCCGCCGCGACCGCACGCCGCTGATTATCAGCCCGGCGCGCCCGCGCGATTTTGTGGAAGATTTGCGCGACGCGCTGGCGAAGCGGCGTGATGAGACTAAGAGCAAGGATGCCTAACAAGGATGCCGCAGAAATATTCGGCGCATACTCACTGCAATAACGACAGCGCAGAACCTAGAAAAGATATAGGCAGCTGCACTTGACAATTTTTGTCATTCCCATATAATTTCTCTGCGCGCCCAACGAATCGATCGAATTCGGTTTCCTTGTTGAATCGCTTTTGTATTTCTAAGCGAGGTTATTTCGCTATGCTTAGCGACATCAAATCACACGCCCTTCG
>LJCR01000600.1 GCA_001399705.1 Kouleothrix aurantiaca | reverse complement strand
GTTACCTACTTCAACGCCGACCTGTTCAAGGCCGCCGGCATCCCTAACCCGAAAGAGCTGAGCGACCAGGGCAAGTGGAACTGGGACACGCTGCTGGAAAGCGCCAAGAAACTCACCGACGCCAGCAAGCAGCAGTATGGCCTGGGCTTTGGCAACTGGTGGGGGCCGGCCTGGGGCTACTTCACCAACGCAGCTGGCGGTGGCATGTTCAACAAAGAGCGCACCGCCTGCAACCTGGGCTCGGCTGAGTCGATCGCCGGCGCGAAGTTCGCGCAGGACCTGTACACCCAGAAGCTGGTGCCGGCGGGCGATGCCGACGGCGAGGCGCTGTTCAACGCGGGCAAGGTTGGCATGTACTTCAACGGCCGCTGGTTCACCCCCGGCGTGCGCACCAACTCGAAGTTCGCGTGGGACGTGGCGGAAATGCCGCAGGGCAAAGTCAAGAGCACCTGGCTGTTCTGGGGCCCATACATCATCAACGCGAAAACCGCCAACCCCGACGCAGCCTGGGAAGTGATGAAGGCGATCACCGCCGCCGACGCGATGGGCAAAGTGGCCGAGATGGGCACCAACATCCCGTCGCGCAAAGATCAGACCGCCGTCGACGCCTTCCTGAAGTCGAACCCGCCGGCGAATAATCAGGCCTTTATCAAAGGCACCGACTACGCCGTGGCCGAGCAGGCGCTCTACACGGGCAACTGGGGCGATTTCAGCGGCAAGGTGCAGTCGCTCTGGGACCAGATGATCGCGGGCAAGATCACGCCGGAAGATTTCGGCAAGCAGGCCTGCGAGCAGACCACTGGTGCCTTTAGCAAATAACGGTGATTGAGCAGGCGAGCGCTGCCACAGGTGGCGCTCGCTCGCCCACACAATGAGGGACCCGCTATGAGCAAACAGGCGACCCTTTCTTCGCCGGGAGTGGCGCGCAAGCGCAGCAGCAAGCAACTGCGCGAAACCATCGATGCCTACACCATGCTGCTGCCCACAATCCTGGGCGTGTTGATCTTTTTCGCGGTGCCGCTCGCGATCTCGCTCTACCTGAGCTTCACCAGCGCGCGCATCAGCACCCCGATTGCCGAGGCGCGGCTGGTCGGGCTGGGAAACTACGCCGCCGTGTTCAAAGACTCGAATTTCTACCTGGCGATCCGCAACACTTTCGTCTTCTCGGCGGCGACGCTGGTGCTTTCCACCGTGCCTGCGCTGATATTGGCGGTGCTGCTGAACGAAAAGCTGCGCGGCCAGGCCTTCTTCCGCGCCCTGTTTTTTATCCCGGTGGTGGCCTCGGTCGTGGCGGTGTCGCTGCTGTGGCGCTACCTGCTGAATGTCGATTTCGGCTTTGTGAACTATGCCTTCAGCCTGATCGGCTTGCCGCGCATCCCCTGGCTCACTTCGCCCGACTGGGCGCTGCTGAGCGTCATTCTGGTGTTTTCCTGGAAGACGATCGGCTACAACATGGTGATCTTTCTGGCTGGCCTGCAAGGCATTTCGCGCCCGCTCTACGAAGCCGCCAGCATCGACGGCGCGACGCGCTGGCAGCAGTTCACGCGCATCACCGTGCCGATGCTCTCGCCCACCACCTTTTTCATCCTGATCACGACGCTGATCAACTGCCTGCAGATTTTCGACGTGCCCTACGCGCTCGGCTACGGGCGCAGCACCACCATCGGCCCGGCCGATTCCATGCTCACGGTGGTGCCGCTGCTGTACCGCGAGGGCTTTATTTCCGACCACATGGGCTATGCGTCGTCGCTGGCGTGGGTGCTGTTCCTGATGATCATGGCTATTACCTTCATGCAGTTCCGCCTGTCGAACCGCTGGGTCAATTACGAATAGGGGGCGCGATGACCGGACAAATTATCCAGCGGCCATACGAGCGCTGGCTGGCCTACGCCTTTCTGCTGATCACCGGCCTGATCATGGCCTTCCCATTCATCTACATGCTCATGTCGTCGCTGAAAAGCTCCTCCGAAGTGGTGCAGGTGCCGCCGCGCCTGTTTCCCGAGAACCTGCAGATTGGCAACTACCTGGAAGTGATCAGCATTGTGCCGCTGGGCACGCAGCTGCTGAACACCGTGATTGTAACCGGCGGCGTGGTGCTCGGCTGGGTGATCACCTCGGTGCTGGCGGGTTACGCCTTTGCGCGCCTGGAATTCCCTGGCCGCGACACACTGTTCTTTCTGTACCTCGGCACGCTGATGGTGCCTTTCGCGGTGATCATTGTGCCGATGTTCAAGATCATGGTGGCGTTTAGCTGGGTGAACCGGCTCACCGCGCTGATCATCCCATGGATCTTTACGGCCTACGGCACCTTTTTGCTGCGCCAGTTCTTTATGGGCATCCCGAAAGATCTGGAAGAAGCGGCGATGATCGATGGCGCAAGCCGCTGGGGCATTCTGTTCCGGGTGGTGCTGCCGCTGGCGCGGCCGGCGATGGCAACGCTGGCGACGTTTGGCTTTCTGTATGCCTGGAATAGCTTTCTGTGGCCGCTGATCATCATCAGCGACCCCAGCCGCAAGGTGGTGAGCCAGGGCCTGATCGACCTGCAGGCGCTGTATGCCGTGCGCGTCGACCTGATTATGGCCGGCTCGGTGCTGGCGGTGCTGCCCACGCTCACCATCTTTCTGCTCGCGCAGCGCTACTTCATCGAGGGCGTGGCGACCACGGGCCTGGCGGGGCGGTAAAGAAGAGACAGGAGACAGGGCGTTCCTGCAGAACTATGCCAAAGTCCCAAAATTCATTCACAGATTACGCAGATTACACAGATATGGGATCTCTCATCTGTGTAATCTGCGTAATCTGTGGATCGATCTCGTTCTCCTTCCCACGCTGACAGGGCCTGCTTCTGACTCCTGCTGAAGTTCTGCTACAATAGCGGGTGAGGAAATGCCAGCTTCACCCGAAGCAGAAGGAGGACGCACATGGGAATCATTGCGTGGCTCGTGTTTGGCGCACTGGCTGGCTGGGTAGCCAGCATGATTGCCGGCACCAACGAGCGGCAGGGCTGCCTGCTGAACATCATCGTTGGGATTGTCGGCGCGTTCATCGGCGGGTTTTTGTATAGCCTGGTCACCGGCAGAGATTTCGTGGCAGGGTTCGACATTACCAGCTTTATTGTGGCGGTGGTTGGCGCGGTGATCCTGCTGTTTGTGCTCACGGGTGTGCGGCGCCGGCGCTAGGGGTTCTGGCCGGGCAAAACA
>LJCR01000060.1 GCA_001399705.1 Kouleothrix aurantiaca | reverse complement strand
CGCTTCCGCTGCTTGGTCACCCAGGGCGCAGAGGTGCTGCCGATGCGGAAGCTGAGCGACGCGAACGCATCCAGGCCCTGGCGCAAATAGACCCGATCGACCAGGAGCACGGTGCCGGCCGGGAGCGTGCAGCGCTTGACCTGGCTGATTGAATAATTCGGATTGTCAACCGGCTCGGCGGGCGACGGACAGTCGTTGTACGGCTGGCACCGGCCCTCGTTGAACAGGCGAAAGGTCCAGTCCGCGGCCAGGGTGATTCGTTCGCCGACATTAGGGATGTAGAGCTGCATTAATGACCTCGTGTGTAACAGGTGCTCTGCTCGACGAAAAGATGTTCCTGCGATTGCCCCAGAATGCGATGGCTACCCTACAGCGGGAGCTGAAGTTGGTGCGATAACCAGACAATTGCTCGGATAGAGGTGACGGATTTTCTTGCCGTTATCCAGCCCTCGAAGTGTCAGCGAACGCGTCCAGTAGCCATAACCGCGATGATCCGGCTCGCCTACGGCTTCCACGACCATACGCCGCATATGGGCGGCGTTGCCCGCGCCACCCTTGCTGAACGGAGCCAGCACCGTCGCGCCGATGGTGATGGGCTGGCTGTCCATATCGGCGGGCGCGGCGCAGGCGCGAACCCAGGTGCCTGTGACACTCCGCGCGCTCTAAAGAGCGGCAGCTTCTCGCGGCTGACGACCAGTCCCACGAGCTACAGCCATTGCTGGCTGGCCGGTGTCCCGGCATCTACGCATAACCCGCAGGTTGTGCGGGATACGATGCTTGATCTCGGCAGGCGCGCGCAGCCTGCCAGCCTGCCCAGCCTTGTACCGCGACAGAATATTGATCTGCCCTACCACATCGCGGTGCGTGCTGAAACCACACCGACCGCAGGTATAGTTCCTGCCGCGTGGTTTGTGCCTGCATCCGCAATTCGGACAGGTTTGGGTCGTGTAGTGCTCATCGACCAGCTCCACCGCCATGCCTTCGGCCTCGGCCTTGTAGGTGATGAGCTGGCGAAGGTGGCCGTGGTTCCACTGGGACGCTTGCTGGTTGTGCTTCTTCCCATGATTGACGCCATCCGCGACATCCCGCACATCACCAATCGCGATCGTGCCAGCCTGCTGCTCGACCGCCGCATCCACCACCGCCCGACTGATCTTGTGCTCCATGTCGTGCATGATGCGCTTGTGCTTGGCGCGCATACGGGTCCTGGCCGCGCGCCATCGCCTCTCACGCCGGCTGCCCTTCCGCTTGGTGCTGAGTGCCTTGCTCAGTTTCGCCAGGCGTTTGGCATGACCTTGCTGCTCATGCCGCCGCTCGCGACAGGTGATGATCGTGGCCTGCTGCTCGTCGCCCACAACCGCGGGATGGATTTCGCCCAGATCGACCGAAACAACGTTCGGTCCAGGCGCCACTTTCGGCTGTTTGCCGTTCTCGACGACCAGGTGCCAGGTGTAGAGGTGGGCGCACCGGTCGTAGACGAGTCGCACTTCCAGCACACACAGCACGTCCCGGAGGTGCTCTGGCAGCTCCACCATGATCGGCGGCAACCCCCGCGCACGCGCAAGCAAGAGGGTATCCCCCTGGCGGCGGATACCGCTCTGCTTCCAGATGGTCGTGCGCCACCACGTGCGCTTGTGCGGATACTTCGCCCCCTTCTCACGGCTCGCTTTGGCGGTCTTGCACGCTTTGTAAAAGCCTTCTTGGGCCGCGTCCTTGGAGTGTGCGTGCAGCAGAGGCGGATCGTCGCGGGTGAAGTAGTCATTGAGACGCATAGCGGCGAATTGCGACAGCCAGTGGCGCGTGCGTGCGCCGCGCTTGCGATAGACGCGGTAGTGGGTGACCAGCGTCTGGGTATAGATCGCGCCGCTGGCCCGATTGAGCGCATCGGCCTCAGCGCGATTCAGATGGCAGTCGATGATGTGTGTTCGGATCATGGTTACGGTATCGCACATGTGTTTCAGTATGTCGATTATACCGCATTGGGAAGCGTTGTGCAAGGGCTAAAGCCATCAAGAAACCCGCCTTATCCGCTGCCGCCCACACGGCGCTGTTTGCGGCGGGTTCTGATCTATCACGTCCAAAAGCTGCGCTTCCTGGTAGGCGTAGTGGGACAGCCACCTACGGACGTTCCCCGCGATCCACATTGTGTCATCGGCTGTAAGGAGCTGCTGTGTGGCGCCGGCAATGCTGGCGATGCGGGCCGCGATGTCGGCGTCGGAGAGTGGCAGCGGTGCTGACATGGTCGTATCTCCCAAGCGGTATGGCGGAGCTTGCGCGCTCAGCCGGCTGATTGATCACGTCGACCAGGAAGCGGCGAGGCGCAGCTGATCGCTCTTTACTTTACATAATATAACACGTTGTCAGCGCATGTCAAGCATGACTTTCCAACTTTCCGACTTTCCGACTTTTCTGTTCGAAAAAGTGCGCGCAGGCCCTACCAATGCGTCGCAGGGTGCTTGACAGATGGAATGCGCGGGGGGATACTACGGAGGGCGTCTAGGTCTTACAAGTCCTGGTTGCTGGACTGTCACCATCGCGCGGGCGCGATCGGCAACGACCGCGCCCCTGGGAGAGCATCATGCCTCTGCGCCAACGTCCGACAATGGACGCCCCTCGACGTCCGGCGGACGCGGCCATGCTCGCCGCGCTGTGTGCCCCCGAGGTGACCGCCTTCCTGCTCGACCAGCTCTACGGAGCGCCTCCGGGGATAGGCCCGTGGGAGCTTACGATTGCCGCTGACGTAGCGGTGATTGGCCCTGGCGGTCGATTTGCCGGTGTGCTGGATCTCGACATCGCCGGCGAGCGTGACTTCGCGTGCCGGTTCTGCGCTGAGGTATTTGATGTGCCGGAGCGGGAGTATGACATTGCGAAGGATGTCTGCCATGATCACTACGCGCTGCGGGTGCTGGAGGAGCGCTGGACCGCGTTCGACGCCGGGCTGCCGGACCCAACCGATTGGGGTTACGAGCCCGCCATTCAGCAGCCTGATGCGCCACGGCCGGACCCGGCCGCCGCCGCGGCGCTTTACCGCGCGTGCGTAGCCTGCCGCGCGATCCGTGCTGAGCGGTGTCCATATCACGGCCCGCCTACCTGGGCGCTTGGCCAGCAGCGCCCGGAGTTCGATGTCCGCTTGGCACTGCTGGTCTACGGAGCGCCGGAATCAAGCGATCGCATCATCCGCCGCGCGAAGCAGCTCGCCGTCCTTGATCACCCGACCGTGCGCCGCCGTATGAACGCCAAGCCGATCACGACCTGGGCGGTGCAGCTCTGGCCGGGCGTCCCGGACGCGGTTGCAGCCGCGCTGTGTGACGCCGGCATTGTCCCGCTTCGACCATCATCCATCGAGCCACTGCTGGTGGCAAACGGGAGCAGCGGCTGTGGTATTAGCCGCTGAGGGAAAGGCTGTGCTGAGAATGGCGAGGTGCGGCGTGGAAACCTCGCCAGAGGATCCTGGCTCTTCGTCACTTCTGGTGAGGCGGTTTCACCGTGCTCTTACGCTGCTTGAAGAACCCGTTGACGTAAGAATTCAAAACCGGCGCGCCCATATGCCTGGCGCTTGATCAATTTCAGTAGAGCTTTTATGCTTGCTTTCAATGAAGGCGCTTACTTAATCCTATGTTGTGTTGGCCACTTTCCAACACGCCTGCTACAGCCCATCCCCGCCGCCCAACCAGGATGCGCCTTCAGCCGCTGAGCGCTTCGGGCCTGGTCAGCCTGTCGTAGACATAGCAGCCTTCCCCCATGACATTTGTCACGCCCAAATCCAGATCAATTTCACTTCCGATCGATCCTATCCCAGACTATACTCTGAACGAACGCAGTGCCGCTGGAGTGCGCTAACCACGACCATCCGCGCCGACCAGCCGATCACTGCCGCTCGTGGAACGCTACGCTATACGCTGAGCGAAGAATCGTGTGCGGGGAGGAGCTGTATGTCAACTCCCATGGATAAGGCGTGCGACGTGCTGATTGTCGGCGGCGGGCCAACCGGCCTGATGCTGGCCTGCCAGCTCGCGCGCTTTGGTATCTCCTACCGGATTGTTGAAAAAAACAGTGGGCCAACCACCCAGTCGCGAGCACTCGCGATACAAGCCCGCTCACTTGAGCTGTTCGCCCAAATGGGCATTGCTCAGAAGGCCGTTGAACAAGGCAAGCACGCCAAAGCGGTCAATTATGTCGCACGCGGCAAACTCGCACAGCGCATCTCGCTGGAGGGGCACGGCCAGGCGCTGACCGCTTTTCCCTATTTGCTCATCCTTGATCAATCGCGAACCGAGCAACTGCTGATCGACTTTCTCGCCCAACACGACCATACGGTTGAATGGCAAACCGAGCTGGTCTCGTTAACCGAAAACAGTCACAGCGTGCTGGCAACCCTCAAGCACGCCGACGGCACCCACGAGCGTGTGCAGGCAGCCTGGCTGGTCGGGGCAGATGGGGCGAAAAGTGCTGTACGGCGCATCCTTGACATCCCCTTTGGGGGCAAAACCTACCAGTATTCGCTGTTTGTGCTCGATTGCAAAGTCGATTTGCCCTTTAAGGATGATGAAGGCTACATCGCATTTTCAGATACATCCTTCGCGGCGTTTTTCCCAATGACCGAGGGCCGTTGCCGGGTGATCAGTATGCTGCCCCAAGAACTCTCAGACAAAGAACAGATCACCTTCGGGGATGTGGCACACGGCTTTGCTGAACGAATGCAGATGGATGTGAAACTTTCGGACCCGAAATGGCTCTCGGTCTACCAGTCTCATCACCGCTACGTGTCCACCTTCCGCCAAGGCCGCTGCTTTCTGGCCGGAGACGCCGCCCATATTCACTCGCCGGTTGGCGCACAAGGCATGAATACCGGGCTGCAAGACGCACATAACCTGGCCTGGAAGCTGGCGATGGTGATGAGCGGTCAGGCAGGACGGAACGTGCTTGAAACCTACAATCAGGAACGTCTCCCGATTGCCAGGAGCCTGGTCCGGACAACCGACCGGGTGTTCAATCTCACGCTCAACACAAACCCTGTGGCACGCTTTTGGATGATGTACGTTGCGCCGAAAGCGCTGGCGCTGGTTTTGAACGAAAAACATCTAGCGCGGTTTGCCTTTACCACGATTTCACAGATCGGGATACGCTACCGCACGAGCAGTCTGTCGCGCGATGCATCGCTGGGAACTTTTCCCCGACACGCCCCGCAGCCCGGAGATCGGCTGCCGTATGTGGTATTCCACGAACAGGGGAAACAAGTCAATATCCAGGATAAGCTCAAAGCGCCAGCGTTCCATCTCTTTGTGTTTCCTGGAACACAGACCGAGACGAAAGCGCAAGCCCTCCAGTACGCTGCTGATAGATTCGACGGGGCAATCGTGGTTGAAACCATCCCCTTGACCGCAGCATCGAAGCCGTTGTACGAAAAGCTGGGTGTCCAGCATGGGGGCTGTTATCTGGTCCGACCAGATATGTACATTGCCTACCGCAGCGCCGCTTGGAACACCGAGCATTTTGCACACTACCTCGAACGGTTTTTGATAAAAGCAGAACAGCACCAGAAGTCTTCGGTTGAGCGAGTGAGGATCGGCGTGTGACACCCAGCTCCGCATGCCAGAGGTCGGTCCAGCAATTCCCGTGGAGCAGTAGACGAGCACGCTGATACCGCGAGCCGCCAGTGGTCCCAGAACAAGGGGGTTAAGCAATGTCACGCTCAATAATAACGGGTGAGCAGAACGCCCGATCCGCAGTCACAGAGAGAATAGGTATCGGCGGGATCGGCTTTGATCGGCTGATGGCTGTGCTGTGTTGTGCTTTTGTCGGTGGAATCTATCTGGACGGCTGGGCACATGACCATGGCCTGGTCGATCAGACCTTTTTCACGCCCTGGCACGCGCTGCTGTATGCGGCCTACCTGGCGTGTGCGCTCGCGCTGCTAGGTGCCGTCATCATCAATCGCCGGCATACTCAGAGCTGGCGGACGGCCATACCGCAGGGCTATGAACTGGCACTGCTGGGGGTGCCGCTGTTCCTGGCCGCCGCCGAGGGCGACCTGGTCTGGCACACGCTCTTCGGCTTCGAGGTCGGCATCGAGCCGCTACTCAGCCCCAGCCATCTGCTGCTGGCCTTTAGCGGCGTGCTTATCCAGAGCAGCCCGTTGCGAGCAGCCTGGCGACGCGCCGACCCGGTCGCGAGCCATGGTTGGGGCACGCTGCTGCCGGCGCTGCTCTCCTTGCTGGCCGTCTTCTCGGTCTTCACGTTCTTTACCGAATTTGCCCATCCGTTTGTCCAGACGCGTGTGATGGCAGCGGCGCGCTCTAGCGATGAGCAGTCCTGGGGTGTGGCGAACGTGCTGTTGCAGGCGTGCATCCTGATGGGGTTTGTGTTGCTGGCGCTGCGGCGCTGGCGGTTGCCGCTGGGCACGTTCACGCTGATCTTTACGGTCAATGGCGCGCTGATGAGCGTGCTGCTCGATCAGCAGCGGCTGATTGCAGGTATCTTCCTGGCCGGTATCTTTGCCGACCTGCTCTACTGGGTTGTGCAGCCTGCGGCCGAGCGCGTCGGCGCCCTGCGTCTCTTCGCATTGTGCGTGCCGTTGGTCTACTTCCTCGGATATTTCGTAACGCTCATGCTGACGGGAGGCATCAACTGGTCGATCCATCTCTGGCTGGGTGCATCGGTCATGACGGCCATCATTGGCCCGGGGCTGAGCTACCTCCTGGTACCGCCAGCCAGCTCAGTGATGAATACGGGCTGAGCTAGGCCACAGGTCATCGTCGCTGCGTGGGTAGTGCGTACAAGGAATACAGAAACGTTGCTCCGACGAATAGCAGGAGGAAAGCGAACGATGAGTTTCTATCCTATTCTTGTATTCGTGCATGTGACGAGTGCTATCACCTTATCCGCTGGCAACCTTCTCTCGCTGTTCGGCCTGTTCGCCTTGAGGCGAGCACAGCGCGTCGAGCAGGTGCGTGCCATTCTCGGGCTGCTGGCGCTCTCCGAGCCGATCTCCGCGATCGCTGTGGTTCTGACTCCCGTTGCTGGAATCGCCATGACGGTCATGAGTTGGGGCTGGCGCAACGGCTGGATTAACGTGGCGCTGGGCAGCTTTGTATTGCTGCTGTCCATGGGCGTCATCACCGGGACGCGCCGGGGCGCGATTGCCAGGCTGGTCAAGGAGATGCCCGATGGCCCGCTTCCGCAGTCGGTAGAGCAGCGCATCCATGACCCGCTGCTGGGCACAGCAGTGTATATGATAGTGGCGCTGCTGCTAGGCATCGTCTTCCTGATGACCACCAAGCCCGTGCTTGAAGGCGCTCTTATCGCCATTGTGGTGTCGGTGGTGCTCGGCGCGGCAGCCAGTCTGCCGTTGTGGCGTGGGAGAACAGGTGAGGAGGCAGGTAGCCCGAAAAGGAGTTCTAGCGATGTCTGACCTGCTCCTGGTGCTGATTGTCGTCGCCACGGCGCTGAACGGCATCGCAGCTGGAGCCAGCTTGGATCAGTCGATCAAACAATTGCCGGCGCGGCATCGAATCGGAGCAGTCGCCTACGCAACCTATAGTCAAGCCGGCGATCTGGGCAACGGTCTGTTCTGGTATGCTGGCCTTGGCACGTGTGCGGTCCTGGTATCGCTTGCCGCGACGGTCGTGGCGGTCGTCGAGCGCGCGAGTGCGCAGCATGCCCTGCCGATCTTTCTGGTCAGCGGGTTGTGGGCGCTGCACATGCTCATCACCCTGACGCTGGCCGCTCCGACACTGCGCAGCCAGCGACATGCTGAGGCGAGTGAAGTAGCGCTGGCCGCGGTCTTCAATCGCTTCGAGCGCATTCAGACGCTTCGTGTGCTTCTAGATGTGCTGATTTTTGGCATCACCCTGTGGGCGCTGCTCAGTTACGGCTGCTGAACACGGCGAGCGCATTATCTGTACGGTGGATCAACCTGAGTTTGATCCGATTCCTTCCAACTGAGGAGCAACAGGAGTTCTCCGTGATGTTTGACCCATTGTTGACACTGCTTATCGTGGCAACGGCGTTGAACGGCCTGCTGGCTGGAGCGAGCCTGGATCAGTCGATCAAGCAACTGCCAGCACGGCGTCGGATCGGCGTGCTCAGCTATTCGGCCTATAGCCGGGCAGCCGATCTCGGCAATGGGATTGCCTGGTATGCCGGCCTCGGCCTGGGTGCGGCAGGATGTTCGCTGGCAGCCGCGGTCGTGGCGCTCGTCCAGGGCGTAGCATCGGTGCAGACTACCCCGATCGCTGTCGCTGCCGTCTTGTCCATCCTCCACTCGTTGACAACGACCCGCGCGGCGCCAACGCTGTTCAGCCAGCGGCGCTATGAGCGCGATGAAGCGGCGCTCACAAAGCTGCGGGCATCGGTGCGCGCGCTCTTTGCCACGGCCTGCACCGTCCACGCGCGGTTCGTGTTTGTTTCATGAGCCATGTGCATGTGTATCCTCATCCGGGAGCGCGACTGGAAGAACACGCTCCCCTGGTTTGCAAAAGGCCGCCAGGCGCGCAACTATGCGACGCGCCCGGTCATTTCACGCCGGCGACGTGCCCGCCACCGACATACCCACCATCTCGCCATCCCGAGCGACACCACCCGCTGCCGACATACCCCACCGCTCGTCCCACTCGCCGCCGCACCACACCCCGTCCGGC
>LJCR01000006.1 GCA_001399705.1 Kouleothrix aurantiaca | reverse complement strand
GATTGGAGCCGTCCAAGCTTTCCGCGCGGCAAAAACTGCACTTCATCGCGCGACTGGCTCCGCTGGTCGAGCCAAACTTCAACTTGATCGAGCTTGGGCCGCGTGGCACCGGCAAGTCGTACTTCTTCAGCGAATTCTCACCCTATGCCACGCTGGTCAGCGGCGGGCAGGCGACCAAGGCCACCCTCTTCTATAACAACGCGCGCAAGCGGATCGGTTTGGTCGGCTATTGGGACACCGTCGCGTTCGACGAGGTCGGCGGTATTAGAATCAACGATCCCGACACCATGCAGATCATGAAAGACTTCATGGCCAATGGGCGCTTCTCGCGCGGGGTGGAGGTGATCGCTGACGCCAGCCTGGCCTTTGTTGGCAATATCGACCAATCCGTCGAACAGATCGTCAACTCAGCCGAGCATGATTTGTTTCTACCGTTGGCCAAGGAGTTTGATCTGGCGATTCTTGACCGATTCGCGTGTTATCTGCCCGGCTGGGAGATGCCGAAGAACAGCAGCGAGTTCCTGACGAACAGCTACGGCTTTATCACCGACTACCTGGCTGAGGCCTTCCATTACCAGTTCGCGCACAGCAACCGCTACGAGGAAGTCACCAAGCGCGTGCGGCTCGGCGCGGCGGTGGAGGGGCGCGACGAAAAAGGCATTAAGAAGACGATCGCAGCGTTTCTGAAGATTCTGCATCCTGATGGACCACCGAGTGATGCCGAATTCGAGGAGTACGTGACCTACGCGGTCGAATGTCGGCGGCGGATCAAGGAGCAGATGAACAAGCGCAAGCCCGACGACGAGTTTGCGAAGATTGATCTGTCGTACGTTGCCACTGACGGCCGCGAGGTCATCGTGTACTGTCCAGAATCGCGTGGTGCCGCGGCCACCCAGCAGCCGACCCGACATGTACTGGGGGCAACAGCTGACGTGAAGAAGACCGCGAGCAAGGCCCAGCAGCCGGCACCAGCACCCGTTGTTACGCCACTCGACTCAAGCGAGCCGGTGCGCCCGGCTACACGCGAACCGGAGCTCAAAGAGCAGCACTACACGATCTTCTACGGCGACACCGGCCACAGCTACGAGTCGATTATGGCCGCATACCTACGCGGTGCCCAGAAGGTGGTTGTCGAAGACCCATATATCCGCATGCCCCACCAGATCCAGAACTTCGTCCGCTTTTGCGAGGTCGTGCTGACAAGCTCGACCATCCGGCGCATCAAGCTGATCACCAGCTACGACGATGAAAGCCAACGCGCTGACGCTCAGAACAAGCTGAGCGACCTGCAGCAGAGCCTGCTCGAGCAGGATATCGTGCTAGATCTTGAATTTAGCGCCACCATGCACGACCGGGAGATCCGCATCGATAACGGCTGGGTGCTCAAGATTGGTCGTGGCCTCGATTTCTACCAGAAGCCGACGAGCTGGTTCGAGATTGGCGCGAACGACCTGTCGCTGCGAAAGTGTCTAGAGACGAAAGTGGATATCTTTAGAGTGTGACCAAAGTCTGTGGGGCATCCTGCGAACGAGCCACTATTGCTCCCAAAGGTTGACAAAGCTGCCCTACCTGACGACGCCAATGGCATGCTGCGCAGTCTCTTGGCACCGCAGCTGAACAAACGACCGGCAAGCGCGAAAGAAGTCAGCGAGTGGCTGGAATTGCTAGCCTGATCGCGCTTGTCATTGACAGTTATCTTCTGCACCGCCGCTCCTTACTCGATGCCCAGATCATCCGCCATCGCCTCGCTAACCGGATTCTCCGCCGACGAGAGCCGGCCCAGGTAGATCGTCGTCGTGCGCAGCGACTGGTGGCCAAGCCGCCGCTGAATTTCACTCGGCTTCACGCCGCGCTCCTCCAGTTCCTTGGCGAAGGTATGGCGGATCTGGTGAACGGCTGAGAAGTCCAGCCGCCGCTTGCAGATGTCGGCAAGCGTCTGGCCGGAGATCGGCGCGCCATAGTTCCGATCAGATAGGCTCGGCCACACGGCCGCGTCCGGCGCGACCGTTGCGAGATCCTGGCCGTAGAAGCGGTGCAGCAAGCGCAGCAGCGCGCCGGACGCGCTGCGCGGTAGCCTGGGGAGTAACAGCGCTCGTCTCAGCCCAACTCGCGTGTACGTGTGGTAAAATCCGTCGAGGACATCGGGATAGCGACTCCCGATTGTCTAGCGTTTCCCTACCATCCGCCAGGCACGCGGCCGAACGGATGGTGGGGAAACGTGCGTCGTATCTATTACCACCAATTGATATCCCAACGAAACCGATATGGAAACCTCTTCAACCCTTTATGACTTCATGAAAGTTGATTACTATTCAGCATGTCGGAGGCTACGACATATCCGACATGAAACCGTCAGTTGACCTGGCATCATGTCGGAGAACCTGTGGCTTTTGTAAAAAAGCCATTCCCCATTGACATGTCAGATAACCTTTGCTAGGATCTGCTTACTGTTTTCCGCCTGCCTAACGGAAGCCACATGCACGCGTCAATCAGCCACTACCTCACATACCTCGCCGAGAAGGGGCGCTCGCCGCTCACCGTTAAGGCGGCACGGGGCGATCTCACCGGCTTCGTGACCTGGTGGGAGGGTTGGCGTGGTCGCCCATTCGATCCCGCGCTGCTACGTGAAGGCGACCTGCACACGTGGCGGCTGGCCCGCCAGAAGGACGATGCCGCCGCGCCGACCACGATCAACCGCGCGCTGGTGACTCTCCGCGCCTACTGCGCGTGGGCGACGGACGCTGGGCTGATCACGGAAAATCCCGCCGAGGAGATAAAGGCGATCCCAACCAGCCAGCCAACGCCCAAGTCGATTCCCACGGAAGCTGTGGATGCCATCCTGCGGGCGGTGCGCAGCGAACAAGATGAGCGCATCCGCCTGCGCGACGAAGCGCTGCTGGCGCTCCTGATCTACGCTGGGCTGCGGGCGCAGGAAGTCTGCGATGTCCAGCTCCGCGATCTCGATCTCGCAGGTGCCAACGTGACGATCCGCCACGGCAAAGGCGGCCGCATGCGCCGCGTGATGCTGAGCGCCGAGGCGATCCATCTGCTCCGCCGTTATCTGACTCGCCTGCGCTGCCCGCACGGCATCCCCCTGATTGGCAGTGATGCCGAGCGCGAGCCGCTGATCGTCGGATTTGCTTCGACCACAGCTGGTCGGCCAATACATCCCGGCGTTAACCAACGACTGGTCCAACGGGTCGTCGAGGAGCGTGCACACGAGGCCGCCGCGCGTTTCCGTTTAGACGCGCAACTGGTATCTTCACTAGAGCGGGTCGGCGTAATGGTCGATTTGGCGCAGCGCCTGGAACACACCACGCCGCATACCCTGCGCCACAGTCTCGCGCGCCGTCTACTTGAGTCGGGTGCCGATTTGGCGGTAGTGCAGCGAACGCTGGGCCATAGTAGTATCGCCACCACCGGCATATATCTCACGCCAAGCGACGATGATATGCGCAAAGCAATGGAGCGGGCGAAGATATGAGCTTAGCCAGGTATGCCAGGACTGTACGTGGTCACATAGGTGTAGATGGTCGGAAACTCTGGGCCGGTAGATGCATGGATAACTGGACACGAACTGGTTTTCACATTTCATCACGGCTACACCGACACGTCAGACAAATCTCTTGGAGCACATCACTATCGGGTTCCCCATCAGTTGTTTCTAATAGTCTTTCAATACTTGCGAGCCTGGGTTCTAGGTGTCGATCGAGAATCGATTTTATCTCCAACTGAAGTACTTCTTTGGACACCTCGTACATTCCGCCTCGGGCGCCTTCAAAGCCACAATTCCATGCAGCCAGTGCCTGACCGAAACACAACGCCTCATACAATTTCTCTGGTGTCATCAAGCAGAACTCAGCAATACCGCCTCGTCCCACTGTGTGGATAATGCCTGCAGTACACCAATCACCAGCCCCTGCCGAATCACGAAGCATCATGGCTGGATATGCATCGATATGTTGCCAACCATTAGTGGAGCATTTCTCTATCCGACTACGATACGCTAGACCGGCACCACCCATAGTTCGGATCTCCAAGAGTGGTCCTGATGAACGATTGAAAGCATCTATGTTGACGAGTCGTTCTTGAGAATATTTGACGATATGGGCTAGCGCCATTGCTTCATTGAACAGATTTTCCTCCTTAATACCTGAAGGCTCAAATACAATAATGGCCCCTTGATTAGCACAAGATTGCGCAAGGGTTAGTGCGCCGCGAGAGAGCCGATCGAGAAAGAACACCTGGGGAACCATAAGGTGAGTTGCTATGTCTGCAGCTACAGTAGCATGCACTGGTTTATAGCCCGGATACGTTGTTCCGCATTGTGGACAAACTCGTACGAAGCGATGAACGGGATTCCCAAATGCATTCTTCTGTATGTAGTGCAGGAAAATAGGTGTCTCTCCTTTTGGCTCAAGAGAGGACCAATCGAGACACACACCCCACTTTTGAAGATCATGACGCACTAGTTGCGCGGCTTTATCCTCACCAAAGCGAGCAATCGGAAAAGATTGCCAATTTAGGTAGCTTAAGATTGTAAGAACGTTACCGCACGTCCCGCCAGCCCAGAGACGCGGTGATGCCCTTACATCTTCGTTGATAACAACATCAAGTGCAATCAATCCAGTGCCAATGATCGATGGCCGCAGCTTGGCGACATCGAAGATCGTTCCATTCATATACATGATGCCTTTGTAATTCAGCTATGATCATGCTCACCATCATAGAGCCACAGATGTATAATCTCGCCTTCGCTAGTAGGCTGTTGGGGGAGAGCGGACCAATCAGCCATGTAAGCTACAGTTTCGACATAAGTAACTGGTAGATCTCGCTCAATAGCAGCCATCATCGCACCGAGGGCAAGGGTTTTGCTCCCTATCGGTGAGAGTACAATTAAGGAATTACCCATGACCTCAAATATCCGCTTGCGCGTTTCATCAATTCGTAAAACGGTTCGGTAGAGATCAAGAGGGTTGTGCTCAGCAGCATATACAATCGCGCTATCATCAACCTCCCATGTACTCTCAAACTCTTGCTGATAATATTCGATTAGACGATCGGCCATACGAGGATGGTGTGCTGGGAATGGCAAAATAGGGCAAACATCGTGTGGATTAACATAGGTATGAAGGCGATCCAGTACGGCTCGCTGCCCCTTCACTAATTGAGGAAGCCAAAGTCGCGCTGCATCATAATTCTGATCCAGGTTTAACCCACCTTTAAAGCCATGAATTGTTCCGACGATATCGCTCGCAGTAGCAGTGATCGCATCATCATAGGCTGGTACCGAGGTAAACATCAGGTGTACATGCAATGGGGAGATGCTGCTTTCAGCTTTGTGGAGCACATAGCGCACTAGTGGAAATAGAATACCTATCGACAACGCGCTAGCATCGATTACGATATCTGTGAAGCTGTCAAGTGAGGTTTGTCGAATCACGCGAACAGCATTTCGTCCACTCACAACGGCACCGTCAGGAGCGAAGATCTCTATTGTCTGAACATCGCAGACAGGGATCAAGCTCTGCATCTGATGGAGGCATAGGGATACGCGTTCGACAAGCCGAGGATCAGGATTTGGCCGCTCTTCCTGAAGGAGAAGTCCTTGCACACGCTCCCCAAGTGGTGATGCAATTGTAGCGCTGATATTTATGGAGCGCCAATCAAAACCTAAACCGGCTATGACCAAAACGCGCCGATCTTTGGCGGCAAAATAATCGTCGACAAAGGTAGGAATTTCGCTCCCACGCTGATACACACAATATTCCCACCTTCGCGTTTTCATTGCGTCTCCCCTTGCAACATTCGCAAGAGTTCTTTGGCAGTTCCTTCTAAGAACCCACCGCGGAACAGCGTTAAACCATGGTGGAGGATTACCATACCCCCCAATTCGAGTAGACACCACTCTTGATCTTTACACTGATAGTGAGGAATTAGCGTCACCGCATTGTAAGCAATCGCATAATGTAATACTTGAGCAAGCTGCGGATATTTCTCTGGGAGCTCATCAAATTCCAACTGTCGAATACCATAGGCATTCGCGCCCGAGCCTAGCCAAGCGTTGGGTTCGAGGGACGTCGACAGGCACTGTGTTGCGATACCCCCGACCAAGTGCCGAACAAGCTTGCATTGTGGAAAGTCCCAAACATCAAGAATTTCACCTGCGCGTTGGCGCAGGAGCAAATTCTGTGTGCGTGCATTAAGCGATGGGGATCGCCCACGAATCAGTTGGGTAGATGCTTCAGCGACAAGGATGGCAGCAAGACGCAAGAATTGTTCTGCATTTTCAGAGCTAGCATCGCAGACCGCATCTATTCCAACATAATACGGGCGATCGTGCTGGTGTAACAAATGCAAGCGCGCGGCATTGTATACAGTTGAGTCGGCCTCAATCGGCTTAGCAGGATCGGGGTCTTCTTCAAACATATGACGTTGCGCGGTGCGTTTTGCATAGCGGTGCAATAAAATGGCTAACATGGCGAGGCGAACATCATCAGGTATCTGCTGTTTGCCAAAGCGATACGCATCCACGGTCGCTAATAGAGTAGCGCAGCGTGAATCGGTGATATGTAGCTGATGTTGCAGGTTGCTAATACTCGCCTCTAGATAATGTAGTTTCGTAGGTGCGAGCGGTTCAGACTCCGTACTTAGAAGATCTGTAAGCTGCGAGAGATTGCGACTACTAAAGAGTGACATCTGACGCAGATAACGGCCTGACATATCCTTCGCCATTCGCCGGAACGCCTGACGTTGCTCTGTGCGATCTGTTACGCCGCTCTGTAGACGAATATCGACCGTATCGCGGGTTGCTGTGATGCCAGGAAGCTCGATCGCTGTGGCTTGTTCATCGGAGATCGTGGTTAATGACTCACGTGGATGAAATACATCAAAGCGTGTAAGAACCCATCGCGCAACGCGCAACTCACGCCGTGTCAGCCAGCGGATTAAACCACGAAATTGTGCTGGATGGAGTGTGTGGGCATCATCCAACATCACAAGTGGGCGTAAGGAAAGTATCGATGGAGTATCGGGATTGACATTCACGATATGAATATGATCTATGACATCGAAAGGACGGTATGCGCTCGTTGCAGCTATTGGAAGCTGAGAAAGCTCGGGGGCTACAAGTGCACCAATAATATCGTAGATGGATCTTTCGACTGAGCGGGCACGTTCCATGATATCTGAAGCAATAACGCCACCTATTGCTGCTGTCGCTGCATCAGCATCAGCACGCGGCACGATTGAAACCCGAGACAAATCTACGCCTGCCTGCATAAGATTACGGAACCACCCCAGTACTGCGCGCGCCTGAACAAGGGCCATCATCAGCCCCATTTTGAGTTCATCAGAGTATGGGAACTCCCAAAAGTCGCGGTAATCTGTCTCAAGTGGTAGGCGACAGCCAACGACACTAGGATTTCTATCGGTGAGTCCTCCGCACTCACGTAAGGCATGGACAAGAGGCTGGTAGGTACTCATGCTACTGTTACGGAGTAGGGTTGCAACGGCAGGATAGGTGAAGAGTCGTGCGAGAGTAGTCTTGCCACTACCAGGCGTACCTTGGATAAGAACAAGCCGATCATAGAGCACGCCAGATGCACCTGGTTGATGTAAGAAATAGCGGACAGGCTCGGGACTTACCAGTGCAAGGAACGCTTCTTCATCGCGCAGGAATTCTGTCGCGCGTTTCATGAAAGGGTTGTCCATTTTCCACCTTAAAGATGTCGTTGCCTACGGCGAAACAGCGGTCGCATTGCATGAGCGCAGTTGGGATCTTCAGACTCGGCCCAAAGTAAGGCGATTGAATTGTTAGGCGTATTATGATCCAACACTAAGGGAAGCGCACAGTGGCCAAATCCGAGCCGAGCATCATCACTTCCACCCTTCTCAAAATGGCGGGTTGCGATACTGGAATCATAATAGACAGTAATAAGGCGCATGAGATCTTGATATCGCCGCTCATCGATAGGTAGATCAGCTGGAAGAATCATGCCATAAGAAAATGTAGTTTCATGAAACCACTGTTTGGCATCGGGGGATCGGCGGGCCTTGGCTTCGCGCTCATCCAAGTTCTCGCATGCCTTGTGTGTTGCAATGTAGTGATGAACGCCGAGCTTCCACTGTGGCTCTAAATGGGTCTGTGCTATCTCTTCGATATTTCTCAAGAAGGTAACCAATTTGCCTTCCCAGGTATTATCATCCAACCGTAAAAGGGTCGTCCCGCTGCCTACGAAATCGTCGATGAGAAATACGAAGGCAAATCGCGCTGAAGGATCATTCAAATCGGTTCGCAGATCGCGCAGCAAACCATTCCATTTTGCACTGTTAGGTTGTGGTGTTACCAGCACTTGCTCATTACTAATAGCACCAACATTTGAGCGGCGGAAGATATCTATGCGAGCTCCATCACTAAGCGCCAGAAACAGCGTTTGACGTAGCAGCCTCGTGTACAGCTGTCGAGCATCTAGCTGGGACCAAACGCGATACGTCGGAATATTCAGGCGTGTTGCAACCGCAGTTGTAAGATAGGGTCGGATGGTTTCAGAATATGCGAGTTCAACGAGGTGCTGCATTTCAGCATGACTCACGTAAACTAGATGGTTCCGAACAAACTCGTATGCCGTCGCCCGATCGGCATGTTCAAATTGCTGCAACCAATCTACCAGACTCTCTATGAAACGTGCACCAGCGAGAAAGTCCTGGTAACGGTTATACTTGAGGCGCGACATTAGACGTAGCCAAGTAAACTCCTCTCGTGATTTCGATGTATCCCAGTGCATTACTTCACTTAGGATGCGGAGTGCCAGTTCCTGTCTCATAAAGTTACCTCACGCTCCATCGCTTGCGCATTCCAACGCAAAAAGGATCCTTGAGTCTCGAGTGCTTGGAGATACGCAAGGGTAGCCTGTATACCGCGATAACCAACGGGCGCAAGGTTCCAGCCTGTCGCAGAATCAGTTGATACTTCATCAGCACTCAAAGCGAGCGGGGCCGCAAGAAGGGCAAAATCGTTCCCTGGCCATCGCCCGCAATCACCAATGCACAATATTTGCTCAGGATCAATTCCTGTCACGGCTGCAGTCCTATCCACGACTGCCCGTTTTGAAATGGTCGGAGCAAGCACATCAATGGAATGGCTGGAACGAACCATCGTGACACCAGTGGCTACGGTTAAATGTACGATATTCTGTACAATACCCCATACAATGTCGAAAGATGCCGGTGGCGTCAGTTCAACCGTGAGTTGCATTGGGCGGCACGTGCATGTCGCTAACGATTGTAAACGTGTGTGTGATTGGAGTTCCATTGCAATCGGTCGAAGTGCTTCACAAGGCAAGTCTGTCCCATTCGGATGATTTTCATCGCTGAGGAAACCAATGTCAGCTCCGTTATAGTAGCCCACTAAGATGCGTGACCACCAATGTTCAGGAATCGCCTTGCACAGTTCCTGTCTGACCGACCTGCCACGACCAGTTGCAATACTAATGGCGATACCTGCCTGTAAAAGACGGTGAAGGTGCTCAGTCACTGGGTTCTGCAAACCCGCAGTTCGCTTAGTTTGATCGCAGAGTGTACCATCATAGTCTAACACAATGGCTCTGAATGAGGCTTGGCATAGTGATCGTGTAAAGGTAGCATAGGCTGCCTTCCAGAAAGCCAATTCGCCACGCGCATGCAAGATATCTAGTGTCGTATGTGTTTTGCGTTCGATCGCTCTAATAGCAGGAGGGTCAACTTGATGATCGTTTTTCGGTATTGTTTCCAGCGCACGTAAGTGATAGATTTTCCGCCCGAATGGCGGCACTCCTGGGCGTCCAGGGTCGATCCCGCAAGCCTCGCCAGCTAACCCTACGATATACAATGCGGCAATGAGCGCCGCGAAGCTGGCACGGATACCGCCACTTTGAATATTAACATGGATCACAACAATATCAGAAGGTAATAGGCGAAGAGTACGCTGAGCAAGCTCACGATCGTCGTCTGTCACAAAGGCAATTACACCTGTGGAAAACCCTCGTTTGGCTAACCAATGATGACGCCCATGGGCGAAGTTACGATAATCAGCGATTTGCACATGGCCAAGCGCAGCTTCGGTACATTTCGATTCGAGATCGAATGCTGCCATCTGCGTTGTCGTGCTATACAACACAATCAGCGTGTCTCTTTCCCACAACAGACGGCATTGCTCGCGTAGATAGTCATCGATTTGCCCCTGTGGATTGAATAAAGAGATGAGGTTTGCATACGTTGCCGGTAACTCTTCGGCTGTTATCAAAGTAGCTACATATCCGCGGCAAAGATACATCATTGTCGCTAGTAAGGAATTGGTAGCGAGGAAACCATCTTTCTTGACAGGGAGTTCGAACGTGATGCAATTAATCCATTGATACCCTTTTGCCAGATGCGCGAGCGGACTATCAGCATCGGAACAAATGATGATAATGTGCTTTGGCCCATGCTTTACAGCATGCTTGAATGCCCCGATAATATCTGGGTTTCGTCCACTAGCACTTACAAATAGTATACCGATCTCCGACAAGGACAGTGATGCGGACACAAACTCGAGAGGGGTGACAGCCTTAGCAATATTACCCGTGTAACGCTGATGAAGCCATGTTGTAAAATGGGCTGCTGTTAGCGATCCTCCCGATCCAACAACGATAAGGGGCATGGATGCACAGGCCGCTAGGGCCTGTGCCAACAGGTCAATAGGCGCAGTCATTAATTGCTCGTACGTCGCCTTAAGGGCCGCTAACTCGGAAGCGTAGGGTTTTCCCATAACTAGCCTCCTGCTTACAACCTGGCTGTTGCGCGAATTGCCTACCGCTTTGTCTTTGAAGAGCCGGAAGTTACTGACCCACGCATTGATTTGGAATAATCCGGATGACCATTGCTGACAGCAGTGGCTTGGCCGTAACTGCCAGTATTCCAAAGCTACGCTAGGAGCAGTAATATGCAGAACGTTGCGGCAATAGTTAATCATACGCAGTACGTGTGACACCTATCGTCACATAATATTATGAGATTGGACTACTATGTAGGTCAGTTCAACCTGCAAGGTGTCATGCGACCCAAAAACTGGCTCTTGCGCATCTTCCGTGCTAGGGGCTGAATCTATCCGATACCGGAAAGGGCTTTGTGGCACAGACAAAAGATCGCCCAAGCTATAGCACGATCTTTGCGCAAGAGCCAGTTCTTAGGTCGCACGACACAGACCGGTCAAGACATCCCAACACCACCAGCTGTCGATATCGCACGCCATCCCCTTTAAGGCGGCTATACCATCCTGACGAAGTCTTGACTCGGCCTGCTGTGCAGCGCCCTGACCGCGTTGAGGAAAGAAAAGGCTCACATGTCTGGCTGACCAAATCATTGGGCTCACCACACAGGCTACATACTATGCCGTGTAAGCGGCATGTAGTCCAGACCAAGTGCATATCGAACACCGCGATTATAACCGACTGCTGCACAGCGTTGTTTGGCAGCATCCGCACTTGACACAGGTTGTGACCGGGAACTGAGCTTGCTTATCAAACTCAGTTCCCGATGTCGCAATCCACACGTGGAGAGCTTCGGGCAATTAGGGGCAGTATTCCCTGGTCTTTTCGGCTGAATTTTTACCTGTTTTTGGAATTTAATGCGGGTCGATCGCGGGTGGAGAACCCTGGTTGATCGCCGATAGGACGACGTGCCTTGGTGATCAGGTAGCAAATTAGGGTACATCGTGCGTCCATTGCTTTCCTGGAGGCCATGCGAGGAGCGGTAGGCGCACGTCAGCTGGCGCAGCTCACCGACGCTGCATACCTTCAGGAAAGCCGGGATATCGGACGTGGTGCGGAAGTGCGTAATGAGTTCTGCCGGCGTTGTCATGTGCTACCTCCAGACACTCTGTCGATCGGGGATGTCGATAGGCCGCCACGCTGATCACCATGGCATATGTGCGGCTCGCCTGTTTGACAATTCGCCCAAAACCAGACAAGATTATGGCGATCTGATACGGCGGAGGACTATATGAAGACAGTCAGACGGCGGAGCGGGCGGGTATTTGTGGGTCTACGTGCGTCGTTTACGCGTGGCGATCTCGATGCGCAGGCCCAAGACATTGCGGAGGCCTATGTGCAATGGGAATCACAGCCATTGACCCTCTCCAACGGCGCGCGCATCGCCAGCGGCTATGTCCTGTGGTTGCCTGAAGCACGGCTCGTGCAGCCGCCGACTGATGGCTTGGTGCTCGGCGACGCACCACCGTTCCGTGAAGCTCCACCACCAGATCTCGACCTACGCGCATTGCGCTATGACCTTGATCAGCAGATCGACTATCAGCCGCCGATCGTCGCTGAGCCGCCCATTCCAGCCCGCCGCCGGCGACGTAACACTGGGCCAGCGCGCATGAAGACCACCAAGTACAAGGGCGTGACCCGCATCGATCGCGACGCGGGGCGCCAACCGGATGGCCGGCGCATCACCGCCACGCACGGCTATATGGTGCGCGTGTTCTGGCGGAAGGAGCGTCACCAGGCATTCTTCAGCGACCTAAAATATGGCGACCGCCTCGCCGCGCTTGACGCGGCCGTTGCCTGGCGCGACCATACCGAGGCGCGGATCGGCAAACCGCGCACCGACCGCACCGTTATCGGCTATGCCAACAGCAATACCGGCGAGCTGGGTATCAGTCGCCGCACCGTGTGTGGTCATGCGGTGTTCGAGGTCGCGTGGCGTGACCCGAGCGGGAAGGCCCGGCGCACCAGATACTCGATCGACAAAAATGGCGAGAAGCGCGCGCTACAGAAGGCGAAGAAGGCGAGGAGGCTGGGGGAACTGCGCCGCGTCCAGGAGCCGCCCGAGCGGTAGCAGCGGTAGCATCGGTGCAATGGGCGCTCTGGGCAGCGTTCCTGACAATGGACTATGGCGGCGCTGATCACGCAGGCGCTGAGCGATGGGCATCCGACTACTCAACTGGTGGCTTGTAGGGAGCATTCCGCGTGTCGTTCAGCGGATCGTGTGATTTGTAGCGCTGGAGCGCGACCTGGTGGCTGTTGACCGCGTAGCAGTACGCACACTGGTGGAGGCATGTGTCATATTGGCCAAGGTCGCGGTTGTGGTAGCAGCCGCACTGCTCGCGGCTCGGGTAGGCAGCCATCGCCTGCGCTTTGTGCGGCCATAAGCGGTCGAGCAGCCCCTTGTCGATGCAAGAACCTCTTTCGACCAACCCACCGCCCTCGACCGCTCCGAGCGCGGCGAAATCCTCGGCGCAGGTTTGCAGGGTTATCCCGACGCCGCCGGCGATCCGCGCCATCTCGCGGATGACCTGGATCTGCGTCTCGACTGGCGGCTCGTAGGCGTGCAGCTCCCTCGGCAGCAGCCCCATGTTGCGGTCGACTTTCTTCATGCTGTCGTGGAAGCCGACCACACAGCGCTCCGTCAGGCCGGCCAGCATCTCAGCCAGCTCGGCGAACTTCTGGAGGTGCCACTCTGGTGTGCAGACCTGGCTGAACGTGATCGGGTGGTAGCGCCACAGGACATGCTGTCGACTGTAGCGCTCGGTGATCGCGCGGAAGCCGCGCAGCACGATCTCGGGGCGCGGCACTCTCGCCTCCATCGGCCGGGTGCGCTCGTCGAGCGTGAATCCGTTGATGGTGTACTGGACGTAGAAATCCAGGCCACGCGCATCGAGCTCGTCGAGGTGCTTGATCATCGGCGCGAAGTTCTTGGTCCAAAAAACAATCGCGTGAACATCCTCGGGCAGCAGCGAGACGCGGTAGACCTGCGCGCTGTAGGGGTTCTTGACCTCGGCAAAGCCGGCTCTGACGCGCTGCATGAACCACCTAGAGTAAAACGCCGGAATGTCGGTGCGTTGCGATGCGGAAACGACGATCATTGGGTGCCTCCTTTTCGGCATAGCAAAGCCGGCCCACGAAGGGCCGGCTTTGACGGTTTGGTATGCGACTAACAGGTGGCGATTGGCAGGTACAGCTTGTTGTTCAGCGGCGGCTGGTAGCGCGGCGGCAGCGGCCCGCCGGTGTAGCGCGTCGTCCTGGCCTGCCAAGCCAGCGGCGCCGCGGCGATCTGCACGCCCTGCTCCTGGCCCATACCCGTTGCGTACTGCTTGGTCTCAGGCCCGCTCATGACGTCGCTGAAGGGCGCCTGGGCCACGCCGCCGATGTAGAGCGTGTGGATCCAGACCGCGTTCGGGTTTTCCATCTGATTATAAAAACTGTAGAACTCGGCGCCAGCGACCGCGTGAACCTCGGTGCAGGTGATGTTGCCGGCCGCGGCGCGCGGGCACTGGACGGTCGGGCCGATGATTTGCAGTGTCATCGTGATGTCGCTCGTGAACACGCCGATGAGCGAGTCAGGCGTCCAATCGGTGCGCTGAACGTCGTGGATGTCAGGGTACTCGAGGTGCCCGCCTGGCTGAACCACCGCCGCAGCGGGCTGCTCGTACACCGAGGTGCCGGTGGTCGGGTTGTACAGGTAGTAGCTGACCGTCGCCGGCGTCTGCGCGTCGTTGATCAGCTCCCACATTGTTCGATTTTGGGTGCTCTCGTGCGCGAAGCCTTCGACGACGAAGCAGGTGACCGGGTGAACGGGTGCGCTACACCCTGTCAGGTAGTCCGGCGCGGCGGCCGCGCGAGCGGTGGCGGCAAAGAGGTGCAGCGCGACAAACGCCGCGATCGCGGCGCGTGTGATAGGGCGCATTGGTTTCTCCTTGTTGCTGAACGGCTATTCGCCGCTTCGCGCCTTCACCATCAGGTAGCCGGCGCGCTTGTTCTTCTTACGGCACTTGGCCAGCAGGCCTGCGATCTCCGCGTCGCGGCCGCCATTGCCGACCAGGTCGGCGATGAGCGACTTGAGCTTGTCGCTGTCAAAGCTCTCGGTCTCGGTCGGCTCGACGAGCGTGAGCGCGCGCGTGTCGGTCATGGTCGAGGTCAGGCCGGCGTGCTGCATCACCTTTTCCAGGAACTTGCGGGCGCCGGTCTTGGCGGCCTCGAGCACGCCGCTGACGCGCTCGACGTTCTCCAATTCAGTGATGCCCACCTCCAGCGCGGTTTCGACGGGTGTGATGCCCTGAGCGAGCTGGCTGAGCACCAGGTCAAACATTCCCTGCACTTCCTCGACGTCAGGGATGCCGATCGGGGTGATAGTAACCTCAGTTGTCATTCGGTGTTTCTCCAAGGATGGCCGCGATCGCGGCCGCGATTTCAGGATGCCGAAGTTTCGCCAATGCGTGCTGCTCCACAGCATACAAGTCATTGAAGCTCAGAGGCTTGCCGATTGCTGCCAGAATATCGGCAATCTCGCCCAGGTTCCGCGCGCGGCCATCGACCAGACCGAACCGCCAGCCAAGAATGTAGATTTCGTCGTCGTCGAGGCCGCACAGCAGCTCTGGCAGGGCCTCGCGCAGCACCGTCATATCCGGCAGGGACTCAGGAGCCTCCACGATTGCGAATTCGTGGAGGCTCGGTCCGTCTTCACTGCCGCTGCGGCTCCAGAATTGGAGCGGCGCATCAAGGGAAATCATGCGATCTGCTCCGCGTCTGCGCCGAGCGGGCCGACCCGGCGCCGCTGACCGAGATCCTCGCCGAAGGCCTCGACCGTCGGCCGCAGCTGCGCCGCAAAGCCGCCCAGCATCCGCGCCTGTTCGTAGTCCTCCGGAGGGAGCGTGTTGCCCTGGATCTTGATGCGCTTCGGCTGCGGCTCGACGAGTGGGCCGCCGGCCAGCGCCTCGGCCTCCTTGGTGATCGCCGCCAGCTCGGCCTTCCATGCCCGCGTGGCCCGCACGAACTTCTTCACCTTGCCGTCCACCTGGAGGGTGAAGCCCGGCTCAGGCCCCTCGGAGCGGCGGTACAGCCGCACCCCGTTCAGCTCGCCGACGACCTTGTTCTCGTAGACCGATGTGTCCAGTGCTGTTGCCATTGTGATGCTCCTCGTTGTTTCTAGAACCGGCTGTAGATCGCCACGGTCTCGCGGCCTTCCTGCTCCAACTCCTGGTGGCGACTGGCGTGGAGGTGAATATCACGGCGAAGGCGGCATGATAAGCTGGATCGACCTTGCGTGCATTTTCGGGTGATGTTAATATTCTCGCATCTAGCGTTTTATGACTCCAGAGCGGGATGCGTGCCTGGCGCCGCCTGTTGGGCAAGATCAGCGACACAAGCTGGTAGGGCAGGGTGCCTGGTGTGGTAGTATCGCTTGTGCCGTCGCGGAGGCGCTTTTCCCCCCGCAGATCCCAACGTTGGCATGGTTCTGGCGTTATGGGATCATTGGGATGTGCTAATGTGATGGAATATTAAAACCAGTTTGTACGTGGTCGATCTTGCAGGAACGGTAGTGACAACAGCCGCTGATAGAGCGAGGCGCACGAAAAGACTGCGATTTGACGCTGAGGCGCTCAAGAGTGAGACCGCCGCGATTGTGGCTGCCCTCATGCAGGAATATAGTCACGTTGTGGATAAGGTTGACCTGCTTGTCCGCGTGGCAAACCGTGAAATAAGCCGTGACGCCGCAGACGATGCAGGCATCGAAGAGGTTTCGGCTGCGCTCAAACAAGTAGTGGACGTCTTTACCGCCAAGACGAAAATTAGGCTGCCGGCATTCTGGGATCTTCCGGGTATGGGGCAGGTATGTGCTGCTGTTGTTCGATGGCTGTACGGCGACGACTTACTTTCATACACTGACGCAGCGTTCGTGCTTTTTGACGATGCTGAGACCCTGCGGCCCAGCACGCTCACCCAGCGTATCCGCTCACTGATAAAGCAAGGCAGGCTCACACCATATATCGACCCACGCCACGCACAGCGCGTCCTGCTGAGCGAGGTGGAGCAGCTACGTTTAGAACTACAAGCAGAGGCGCAATCAGCGCCAGTCCGGGATGATCCTGATTAGGCGTGTATGCACGCCTGGTCATCGTTGAATGTTGGACACGTACGGGCTTTGGTTCCTTTCTGTCTCACTGCTCCGCGGCTGCCAATCCTCGGTCATCAGAGGCAGCATCCAACACCTCCCGCACCTTCATGGCCAGCGCGCGCGGCGCGAATGGCTTCTGAAGCAACAGCGGCTCCTCCGCGAACGCACCGTGCTGGGTCACGGCCGCGTTCGGGTACCCAGATGTGTACAGCACGACAACCTCGGGGTACAGCCGCCGCAACTCATGCGCCAGGTCGGCGCCACTGAGCCTGGGCATCACCACGTCGGTTACAAGGAGATCGATCCGGGCCGGGATGTACGCGCTCGCGAGCCGCACCGCCTCCTGGCCGTTTTCCGCCTCCAGGACGGTATAGCCCTGCGCGCGCAGCACACGAGCGGCCAGCGCGCGGACGGACAGATTGTCCTCCGCCAGCAGGACAGTCTCGCTTCCAGTCGGCAGCGCGGCGGCGACGGGCGGCTGCGCGCTGGTGAGCACCTGCTCGGATGCCGGCGGCAAGTAGACCTTGACCGCCGTGCCGCGGCCGACCTCCGAATAGATCCAGATCGCGCCGCTGTGTTGCTTAACGATACCGTAGCAGGTCGCCAGCCCGAGCCCGGTGCCTTCGCCAGGCGCCTTGGTCGTAAAAAACGGCTCGAACGCGCGTGCCTGGATGTCGGCATCCATACCAGCGCCGGTATCACTGATGGCGAGCATGACGTACGGGCCGGTCTTGACGCCAGGGTGAGTCTCATCATACCGCTCGTCGAGCGTGACGTTGGCGGTCTCAATCGTCAGCGTACCGCCCGTGGGCATCGCGTCGCGGGCGTTCACGACCAGGTTGACGATGACCTGCTCGATCTGGCCCTTATCGCCTTTCACGGGCCGGAGACGAACGGCTGGGCGGATCGTCAGCGTGATGTCCTCGCCGATCAGGCGCCCGAGCATCCCCTGCATGCCGGCGACGAGCGCGTTCAGGTCGACGACCTCGGGCGTGAGCTGCTGTTTCCGGGCGAAGGCCAGCAGTTGGCGGGTGAGCACGCTGGCTGACTGCGCGGCCTTCCGCACTTCTTGCAAGTCCTGGAGGACGCTTGATGGTAGGGAGGCGGAAGAATGCGCTCCGGCCTCTTCATCCGGCTTCATTACCCGATCCTCAAGTTCCTCGATCAGCAGCTCGGTGTAGCCGGCGATCGCCGTCAGGACATTGTTGAAATCATGCGCGATCCCGCCGGCGAGCCGCCCGATACTCTCCATCTTCTGCGCCTGGAGAAGCTGGGCCTCCAGGCGCTTGCGAGCGGTAATTTCGAGCACAATCCCGCCGACGCCAATCAGCGCGTCCGTGCCGCTGCGAACCGGGTAGTAGCTGGCCAGCCAGTGACGCGCTTTGAGGCCAGAAGCGTGGCGGGTCAGGTATGAATTGCCGTTCTCGTCTCCGCCCTCTGCCCTCTGCTGTAGTTCCTCCCAGGCCATCTCCTGGTCGATCACCGGCTCCCCGGTGGCCAGTACCTGGCGCAGCAGCCCCTCGACCGTGTGCTCTATCTCCGGTGCCAGCTCGCCGATTCTGCGTCCAAGGTGATCCCTGGCTGGAACTCCATGAATGGCGGCGAGAGCATCGTTGACGCGGACGTAGTGCAGCGCGGTGTCCCAAAACGCGAATCCGACCGGCGCGGTGGCGAAGATGGTGTCGAGCAGCGCGTGAGCGTCCTCCAGGTGGCGCTCTCGGGCGAGCAGGTCGGCATCAAGCCGGGCATGGTCGATCGCGCGCCCCGCGCGGTCGGCCACAAGCTGCAACAGCCGCACGTCGGCCTCGGTGAAGTTGCGTTCTCTGAGCGATCCGACGTGCAGCACGCCGATCGCCTGATCGCCGACCACGAGCGGCACCCCCAGCGCCGACCGGGCGCCTGCCTCCCGCAATACCGGGCTAGTCGTCAGATAGCTGGTGAGATCCTCCGCCATCAGCGACCGGCGGCGAGCCGCGATCTGCCCGGCGAAGCCCTGGCCAACTGGCACCCGCATATGCCGTAGCGCCTCGACGTCCAGCCCCAGTGCCGCGCGGACGACCATGTTCTCGCCGCCTTCCTCGCGCAGCAAGATCGCGGCGGTATCGCAGCCGACCGCAGCCCGGATGCGCGTGAGCAACTCGCGGAGCAAGCTATCCAGATCCAGATGCGACAGCGCGATGTCGGTGATCTCCAGGATCTGCGCAAGCTCCTCCGGCGCGCCGGCGCGGTCGTTATTGCTTGCATGCTCAAGGATAGCGCGCGCCCACTCTGGAAGCTGCTGATTGGTGATCAGAACGCAGCCCGGCACTGTATCATCCGCCCGGCGCGAAGAGAGCACCCAAAGCGGGCGTCCATTCCGATGGTGCTGGACGACAACACCTGACCAGCTTGCTCGCGCGCCCAGCGCCGCCTGGGCCAGATTCTGATCTTCGGCGTAGGGATACTGCTCGCGGATCAGCTCGATGAGCCGGCGCCCTTGGGCCTGCTTCGGTGTCCAGCCATACAGCTCGCTCGCGGCCTGCGACCAATGCTGAACCTGGCCTGCTGTATCCACCACGATGACCGCCGCGCCGGACTGCTCAAGCGCCTGGAAGGAAGTTAGCTGCGATGGGCTCCGGCGCGAATGGGTAGACGCTTCTCGCATTCTGCCTCCTCACGACCTGTGGCCGAATATGCGGCTCGGTGCCCGCTGATCGTACCACACTCCGGCACACACGTCATCCCTGGATACATGCGAACGCAGCGGGAGTAAAATTAACTTGACAAGTATATCATAAAGTGATATTGTCCTCGTATATTATAGACGTTCTGTGCTCCACAGGCGATCTTCTTATACGGCGTGCCAATGCTCATATAGATGCCATCCTGCTCACTAAACAATCGGGTCTCACGCGAGTGGTGGTTCGGGCCCGGCAGCCCTGTGTTGTGCGTGGCAAGATGCGCACCGGGACATGACAGCAAGCGGTTACTCTTTATTCATCCAGAGCATCGCCACTCACTTGTGCGTTTGAGAGCATCATGAGCTTTATTCTCGGCAACATCCTCCATACCACACCTGACGGTCACCTGGTCGAGTTCGACGCGGGCGGCTCGATCGTCGGAACCGTAAACCCAGGCGATCGACTGGCAGCTTCCGCCGCCGCCCGGCCCCACCGCACGATGCTGATCTGAATCGGTGTGACTGTTCCGCACCTACTCGCGGATCTCGCGCTGCTCGCGGAGCTGGAGGAAGACGTACCGCGGCTCGATGCGCTTGCGCGGCGCTGGCTCGCCGAAGCGGTGCTGCCGTTTGTGGCCTGCGAGCTGCGCCAAGAAGACGCGCGGTTCAACGATGCTGAGCGTGTTGCGGTGCTGCTCCAGCGGCTCACGATGATCGACGCGCGGTCGAGTAGCGCAGCGAAGGCAACGTGATGCGACGAGCCAACGATCTTGTATCAGTCATTGGGTCGTGATATAGCACCCATCCGGCGCCTCGCCGCTCGCGATGTGCTACAATCTAGCCCATCAAGCCTATCATTAGCAACATGCGGAGATGCACACCATGCCC
Source organism: Kouleothrix aurantiaca (assembly GCA_001399705.1). Classification (GTDB taxonomy): domain Bacteria; phylum Chloroflexota; class Chloroflexia; order Chloroflexales; family Roseiflexaceae; genus Kouleothrix; species Kouleothrix aurantiaca. The sequence goes on along the minus strand of LJCR01000006.1, from coordinate 2,429 downwards.
GATCATCCTGCAACCCGCACGATCACCGGTCTGGACACAATGTTGGCCGAGATTCAATTCTTCCTCGATCATCCGCGCACTCAGCAGAACCAATGGGTAGCAAAAGGTCGTATCTGGAAGCCTGTTCTTGAGCAGGCCAAAATGGATCTTGCGGCCGAGGCTGAGCACTACAGTCTACTTTCCGAAGCCTATCAAGCGGTATGGGAGGTTCTCCGCCATCTTGGCTTGGAGATTCACCAGCGCGATCGGACGACCTGGGCCTATACCTGGCACGGTGCGCCGCTCGTGGGCGCATTTGCCTCACGCGCTCAGGCGCTCGAAGCTGCCCTTCGTGAGCGGATGCCCACATCAGAGCCGCCGCGCTAGCGACGAACGCAAGCTATGGCTGTGTATCGCATCGAAGTGAAGAAGCGCGCCCAGCGGCATGGCTGGTCGAATGCCTACGTGGTGTTGACGGCTGCCGCCTACCGGAGCGACGAACTCGCGCAGATCGCGGATACCGTCGCACCGCGATTCGTCGCGTTCGAGCGGCACTTTCACAGCGAAGAGGTTGAGATCACTGAAACGGTGACCCTCCCACTGCTGGACCCACCGGCGACCGAGATTGCCTACCGCCCGGCTGAACTGCATGGGCGGGCCGGGCGCAGCGTCACCGGTCTTCGGCCTATCGCCATCGAAGAGAGCGCTGGACCGTCGCTGACGCTGATGCTTGGTCTCCAGCCGGTCTCGCGCCATTGGGGTTGGAAAGATTATCGCTACGCGCTGCACCAGGGTGAGATCCAGGCGTCGACCGGCGGCTATCACCTGCGGCCGGAAAGCCTGGCCAACTGGCAGCAGACCTTAGCCACCGCAAAGCGTCATCTCCAGCCACTGCTGCTGGCCGATTCCACAATGCCCTCGTTTGCCGTGAGCGCCACCCGCAACACACATGATCCGCATGAGTACCAGCAGCGCTACGTGTGCGACCTACTGATCAAAGGCGTCCATATCAATAAACATCGCCGGTAGATACCGGTAGACGAGCTACCGCTGGCGCTGGGGGGAGGCGGCTTAGCTCTCGATGGCCGAGCCTGAGGGTTCAGCGTGACACTCATCCAGAACCTCGCTGACCATCATCGCTAGCTAGTACGCGGTGCGAACGGCTTCTGAGAAAACAGCGCCTCCTTGTGAAAAGGCACAGTTGCCCTCGGCCAGCAGAATGGCTGCACCTCTTGCTTGACAAAAGTATCATAAGGTGATATTATTCTCGTATGTGGATGCCGTGTGCATTGCATAATAGTCTTTCTCATACGGCGGTCGATGCGCCTATGGGCGTCATCCTGCTCGCTAAAAATTGGCTCGGTCGTACGTGATTGAGCCGGGCAGCCCTGTGTTGTGCGTGGCAAGATGGGCGCCGGGACATGACAGCAAGCGGTTACTCTTTATTCATCCAGAGCATCGCCACTCACTTGTGCGTTTGAGGGCATCATGAGCTTTATTCTCGGCAACACCCTCCATACTACACCAGAAGGCCACCTGGTGGAGTTCGACGCCGACGGCTCGATCGTCGGAACTGTAGACCCGGCAAATCTACCGCTCGCGGCGCGCAGCGCGTTCAGCCAATACCAGCAGATATACCGCGAGTCACAGCTCACCTTACCCCAGCCAGACGAAACCCGCGCGGCAGCCAGGCGTCGCGCCACAAGCGATCGCCGCAAGCAGGCCAACCTTCGCGATGCTGCCTGGGCCGTCGAACGGGCGATCCAGATCGCCCGCACCCGCGCGGTCGTCGCCGAGCTGGTAGGGCAGCTCAACGCGCTTCAGCCGGGCTGGATCTGGGACGAGTTGCTCACGCCGCAGGAGCCGGGGATGGGTTGGTATGGCGCGCTCGGCGATCCGCAGGGGTGCCCGGTCCCGCTGCGGACATGCGTTTTTCTGGGTCAAGTCGTGCTGATGACCTTGGATGGCATGCCTGCCGAGACGCTCGTCGACGCGGCCGCGGCCGCCGCGGCGCCGACGGTGCGCGCGTTGCATGAGGCGGCGATGGCGCAGGCCGAGCGAAACGTTGTCGCAAAGCGAATGAGGAACAAGCTGAACGCCGGCGATCTTATCGGCGCCTGGCGCGACGAGGCCCGCGCCGCGGCGATCGTGCTGCGCCAGCCTATCGAGCAGGCCGAGCCGACCCGCAGCATCCTCTGCTCATCTGCCGCCTTCTGCGCGCTCGATTGCTCCCTCTTTGATTCGGCAGATACCCTGATTCGCGCCGGCCTGGCCGGCCGCCCGGCGGAGCACACGCGCACGCGGCTGGAGGAGGCGCGGACGGCGCTCAATGAGGGGCGCGAGCGCTAGGCCCGTATGACTGGAGACGGCCGACAAGTAGCGCGGCGGTTGTGATCAGCCGCGCGCAACATGCTGAGAGGATAATACCATGACCACGACACAGCCCGATC